>JAMOMX010000069.1 GCA_027066935.1 Sulfurimonas sp.
CCGCTCCTCCCGCTTGTTGCCTGGCGCGATGCGCCGGGGAACTAGCGGGTGTTTAACCCGCGCCCCCGTTGCCTCGGTAAGCGAAGCGTCCGAGGCAACTCTTTATTCAATGAACATATTACCATAAAAACACCCTATAGTATAAATAACAAACAATTTAAATGGATGTTATTTACTAAATATAGTGAAAAATATGACAATTTGTCATTATTTTGTTCTAAAAGAGAAAAAATAGATATTATCCTTAAAAAATATGTGTTCTTTTAATGCTTTAAAAGCAAATAACAGAACACTTTGTATGTTATTTGGAAAATAACCCATTAAAAGATCACTATGTTCCTTAAACGAAAGGTTGTATTTATGAGTGTAAAAAAGAAATTATTGGATATTGTTCGTGACAAAATAAGATTTAAACATTATAGTATTTCAACTGAAAGAACTTACATACATTGGATAAAATGTTATATATTTTTTCATAATAAAAAGCATCCTATAGAGATGGGTAAGTTAGAGATTGAGCAATATTTAACAAATTTAGCAGTTAAAAATAAAGTTTCGCCCACAACTCAAAATCAAGCTTTTTCTGCATTACTCTTTTTATATAAAGAAGTTTTAGGTATAGATATGAGTGATTGGAATATTCAAGCATTAAGAGCACAAGAGAGAAAACATATACCAGCTGTATTAACTCGTGAAGAGGTTACTAATGTTATTGAAAATATAAAAGGTATATATAATCTTGTAGTTTCTTTAATGTACGGGTGTGGTTTACGCATGAATGAAGTTTTAAATTTAAGACTAAAAGATATAGATTTTGGATTTGATAAAATTTATGTGTGGAATTCTAAAAGTCTCAAAGATAGGTCTATACCATTACCAATTAAATTAAAGCAAAAGCTGATTATGCAGGTTGAATTAGCAACAGATATACATAAAAAAGATTTAGCAGATGGTTATGGGAGTGTATATATGCCATTTGCCTTAGAAAAAAAAACTCCAAATGTTAAATATGAAACAAAATGGCAGTTTTTATTTCCAATGAACAATGTTTCAAAAGACCCGAGAAGTGAGACTATAAGAAGGCATCATATTCATCCTGCTACTTTAGGTAGAAATATAAAACAAGCTTCAAATAAGACTAACCTAAACAAAAGAGTGACTTCACATATATTTAGACATTCATATGCGACTCATCTACTCCAAGCAGGGATAGATTTACGCTCTATTCAAGAGCTTTTAGGTCATAAGAGTGTTGAGACAACTATGATTTATACACATGTAGTTTCAGAGATGAATAAAGCTAAGGTTATCAGCCCTTTAGATTTTTAGTTATTTAAATTTTTTAACAAGCACTATTCCAATACCAACAAGCACAAATATAGCACCAATACTAAGTGCTATAAATGATGGCTCAACAGGTAAAGAAAAATTAGGCATTATGCAAGAACCTCAGAACATCTTTTGCATGTGGTGTTTTCATCTTTCGCTTGATATTTCCAACATCTAGGACATTTGTATGCAGTTGCTTTTGAGATGATAAATGTATCTTCATCAACTTTGAAACTACCTAACTCTTCATCTGTTTTTGAATCACAAACAGATGAAACAACAAACCAGTCCTCAGCATCTGCAGAGTTTATTTCAAGAGCTACTTTAGAATCAGTTGAGATAACTAACTCTAAAGTATTTTTGATAATTTTTTCTTTTTTAAGTGCATCAACAATTGTTCCAAAGCCAACTCTAGCTTTAGTCATATACTCTGCATTAAACGATGTTTTGCCAGCTTGAATCTTTTTATAAGTTAAATCAAAAATAGACTCAGCATCATCTTTAACAATAGAGGGAGCATGTTCAATTATTTCATCAGCAGTGTATGTTAAAATTGGAGCCATTAGTAGAAGTAAAGATTTTGTTATTATAGCCATTGCACTTTGACTTGCCATTCTTCTTGGATCATTTTTTGCATTACAATAAAGAGAATCTTTAGTTATATCGATATACATTCCACTTAATTCATTTGCAATAAAATTATTTAATGTACTCATCCCATTAACAAAGTTATACTCTGAAAATGACTTATGAACTTCTCCTAGTACATTTGATGCAACATCTAAAATCCATTTGTCTAATTCACCCATATTTTCATAGGAAGTAAGGGTTTCAAGGTCGTTAATGTTTGCAAGCATAATTCTAAAAGTATTTCTTAGTTTACGATAGTTTTCAGAGATTTGTTTTAAGATACCTTGAGAGATTTTTAGGTCACCTTGGTAATCACTTGAAGCAACCCAAAGACGAAGAATCTCACTTCCGTACTCTTTTAAAACTTTTTCAGGTGCAATAACATTACCCTTACTCTTTGACATCTTTTCACCCTTGTCATCAACAGTAAAACCGTGAGTTAACACACCTTTATATGGTGCTTTATGCTCAATCGCACAAGATAAAAACAAAGAAGACTGAAACCAACCACGATGTTGATCTGAACCCTCTACATAAAGGTCAGCTTGATATTTTCCAGCGTCGTAGTTACGAGATTTTAAAACTGAGTTCCATGTTGAACCACTATCAAACCATACATCTAAAATATCTGTTACTTTTTCAAGCTCATCAGCTTTATATCCAGAACCTGGATATAGAAGTTCTTCAATTGACATTGAGTACCAAGCATCACTACCTCTCATCTCAAAAATCATAGCTACATAGTTTAAAACTTTTTCATCAAATATTACTTCATTAGTCTCTTTTACACGAAAAAATGCGATAGGTACACCCCAGTCACGTTGACGAGATATACACCAATCAGGACGATTTTCAACCATAGAATTTAATCTATTGCGACCAGTCTCAGGAATAAAAAGAGTTTTTTCTACTTCACTAAGAGCAATATCTCTTAGAGTTTTATCTTCACCTTCTGGTTTTTCATCTACAGAGATAAACCATTGTTTGGTAGCTCTAAAAATTAGTGGAGTATGACTTCTCCAGCAATGTGGGTATGAGTGGATAAACTTAGATTCACTAAGTAATGATTCTCCCAAAAGTTCTAAGATTTTATCGTTACATTTAAAGATAAGTTTACCTACAAATTCTTCAGGGTTTGGAAGAAGTTTTTCATGAATTACAGTCTCATCAAAACATCCAGTTTCATCAACTGGCATAACAACTTCTAAGTCATATTTTAATCCTATGCGGTAATCATCTTCACCATGACCAGGAGCAGTGTGCACACCACCAGTACCACTATCCATAAGAACATGATCACCTAGAACAATTTTGGAAGTTCTACCATTTAGTGGATTAATTGCAAGTTGATTTTCAAATATTTTAGAGTCAATATCTTGTGCAATTTCGCCTTTAACAATTCCTTGTTCCAGAAGTGATTCAAATAAAGCTTTTGCAACTATATAACCATCAGTAGTAAGTATATATTTTTCTTCTGGATGAAGTGAGATACCTGTATTTGATGGAAGGGTCCAAGGTGTAGTTGTCCAGATAACTAAAGCTGCTTTTTTTCCAGCTAAATCAGAGGCAGCTTTTGCTTCGTCACTTAGCTCAAATGCTACATAGATAGAGTGAGATTCTTTGTCTTCATATTCAACTTCAGCTTCTGCAAGTGCTGTACGCTCAGCCCAAGACCAGTAAACAGGTTTGCTACGCTCTATCAAAAGTCCTTTTTTAGCTACACCACAAAGTGTCCTATAAATATTTGCTTCAAATTTAAAATCCATAGTTACATAAGGATTTTCCCAATCAGCTAAAATACCAAGTGTTTTAAACTCCTCTTTTTGGATATCTACAAATTTGCGTGCGTGATCACGACAAAGTTGACGAACTTTTGAGACCTCTAGTAGCTCTTTTTTCTTTTTACCACCAAGTTTTTTTTCAACTTGTTGCTCAATTGGTAAACCATGACAATCCCAACCTGGAGTAAAACGAACAGATTTACCTGAAAAATAGTTATGTTTAACAATAATATCTTTTAAAACTTTGTTAAGAGCATGACCAATATGAATATGACCATTTGCATATGGTGGTCCATCATGAAGTGTAAAGCTTGGTGCATCTTTATGGTTTACCTTCATTTTTTCATAGATCTTATTTTCATCCCATGAAGCATATCGTTTTGGTTCATTGTTAATCAAGTTTCCACGCATAGCAAAGCTAGTGGTTGGTAAAAGTAGTGTGTCTTTGTAGTCCATTTGTACCTCAGGTAGTAAGTAATTACTTATAATTTTAATAAAAGTTTTGCATTATACCTTTTTAGTGATTAAAAGTAGTTAAAAATAGATATAATGTTGTTAAAAAAAAATTAAAAAAGGTTTATGTTCACATGAAAACGCATCTATTGCTTATTGGGAATAAATTTATTTATAACAACTCGCTAAAAGAATATATCATTAGAAATATTCATAATAATATTGATTTTTTAGATAATATTAGTTTTTTTAAAGAGGGTGATAATACACTTTTTGAGCATTTAGACTCATTGCTAAATACACAAAATAATGTAATTATAGTAACAACTAAGCAAAATTTTTCAACTATTGGTAAAGTTATTTGTACTGTAACTTTTGACAATCAAATACTAAAAAACAATATGTTAATACCATCAGAATGTGATTTATATGAGCAAGGTACATATCTTTTAAAGTATGAAAAAAGTGTTGTAAATGTAATACATGTTGATGAGATGCAAGAGATGCCAAAATGTTTGATATATAAAGAGATATCCCATCACACCATAAATATATTTAACGAACAAAGTGATAGTTTAAAAATAATCCTAGATCCAATAGCTCAAACATATGATGTGCATATAGATATAGTAAATATAATCGATGGATGGACAAAAGTAAATATTACAAGCAAAAAATATGGGAATATATCTCAGTTTATAGGTTCAACTAAGCAGCTCTTACCATCAAAAATTATTGAAACTTCAAATATAGTTAAATATATCATTGAAAGATTGACCCATACAAATAAAAAAATAACTTTTGCTGAGAGCTGTACAGGTGGGTTACTAAGTTATTATTTTACAAAAGAAAATGGAGCATCAAATATATTAGATGGTTCACTTGTTACTTACTCAAACCTCATTAAAGAAAACTGGTTAGCTGTTGATGAAAATATTTTAAAAGAAAATGGTGCAGTAAGTGAAGAGGTAGTATCTGAGATGTCTGATGGTGCGATTAATGTTAGTAGTGCGAACTATGCTTTATCTATTAGTGGAATTGCAGGGGAGGGCGGTGGTACACAAGAGAAGCCAGTAGGGACAGTTTATATAGGTGTTAGAACACAAGATAAACATGAAGAGATACATTTATCTCTTCATGGAGATAGAAATTACATACAGTCTCAGAGCGTTTTATATGCTATAAAATTACTTTTGTTAATAGACAAAGAGATGTTTTTTGAAATTTAAGTAAAAATATCTTGACAATATAAACCTATTTGCCTATAATTTCGACCTCTAAACAATAGAGGAAAAAATGTCTTGTTAGCTCAGCTGGTAGAGCACGTCACTTTTAATGATGTGGCCGATGGTTCGAATCCATCACAGGACACCATTTATCAAACTAAAAAATATTCATGCGGTGGTAGTTCAGCTGGTTAGAATACCTGCCTGTCACGCAGGGGGTCGCGAGTTCGAATCTCGTCCACCGCGCCATTATTTTTTAGTTTTACTTTTTAAAAATGGGCGCTTAGCTCAGTTGGTAGAGCGCTACCCTTACAAGGTAGATGTCACTGGTTCGAGTCCAGTAGTGCCCACCATTTTTGATTATTTGCACTAAAAATTTATGCTCATGTACTTTTGGTACACTTTGTAAAAATTTTAAGCACAACTAATTTAAAAAAGAGGCAATAAAATACCTTTTGTTAAATGAAAGTGACCCTTTCGTCTAGTGGCCAAGGACACTATCACTTCATGGTAGGAACAGAGGTTCAAATCCTTTAGGGGTCGCCAATTTTGGTGTTTTAGGGCGTTTAGCTCAGTTGGTAGAGCGCTACCCTTACAAGGTAGATGTCACAAGTTCGAGTCTTGTAATGCCCACCATTTTTAAAATATATGCACGAAGCTTTTGACTCACGTACTATTGTACGCTTTGCCAAATTCTTAGCACATCTATTTCAAAAACAAGTTTTTTAATTAAAACAAATCTTACAATTATGCGCGGTGGTAGTTCAGTTGGTTAGAATACCTGCCTGTCACGCAGGGGGTCGCGAGTTCGAGTCTCGTCCACCGCGCCACTTTTATCCAATAAATGCAATCATAACTATTATTTTTTGGCTAGAGCCTAATAAATAACAATAAAAAATTATTTATACTATTTTAGCTATAATAAAACAAAATATATTTTAATATTAAAAATAAACCTAGATTATGCAATAGAAATTTCATAAAATTATAAATACTTACAAAATTATGCTGGGATAATTATTGATTTATATTGAGTATCAAGGATATTTACTATGTTTTTTATATTAATATTAATAATTTATAGTATATTTAAGTTTAAGTTTATTTTTCATGAATATAATGATACAGGTCAATAATACCTTAAGACAAAATAAAGGGATTAGAATGTTAAAAAAACTTTTGGTTATAGTTGCAATGGCAACAATGTTATTTGCAGGAAGTGAGTCTAGTTATCCATCTGATTGGAAAAATTATGAGAGTGTATCAACACCCTTAGCAACTATAGGAGCTTTACCAGATTGTAATGCTGATGTTTCATCTTTACCTGTAATATATCAAGAAACAGTTTCAACTTACTGTGCAGTAAAGCCAGGTGGACCAGGTGCAGTTGAAATTTTAGTAAACTCTGTTGGTAAAAGTGCGTTTACAAAAAGAGATGGTAATTATCCTGATGGTTCAGTATTTATTTTACACTTAAAAGATTTAAAAGTTTTATTTATAACAACTTATGAAAATAATAAACCTTTATATAGTATATATACTGAAGATGGACAAGATGCTGCTAATGTACCAGGAAGTGGACTTAATCCAAATGATTGTAGGACATGTCATACTGGTTATGGTGCATTCTGCCTAAATGGTCAATGTGCAACATTACAATAGCTAAGGGGAAAGATTGATAGAAAATAAAAAATCTATTCGAGATATAAGATTAATATATAAAATTCTAATCCCTTTTGTGCTATTTTCTACCTTATTTGCTTTATGGGTTGGTTATATTATTTTTGATGGAAAGTATACTTCTGAGACTAAAGGTATGAAAGGTAAAGCAAAAGCTTCTTTTTCAGCCTTTATTCCTTTAAGTGAAGTATCTATATCCGGTGCAAATATTATGAAACTAAAATCCAAAGATATGCAATCTATTATAGATGCATCGGGAGCTTTGTTTGTTGATATAAAAGGTATGAGTAACAAAATACCAAAATCACTTTTTGCTCAAGAACAACCTCCAAAAGAGATAAAATATCAATATATTATAGACAAAAGTTTTACTACTGATAATATTGAAAGATTTATTGAATTAATTAACTCATCATCAGAAAATATTATTATAGAAAATGGATTTTTAATTATAAAAGAAAATTTAAAAATAAATAATGGTGGTAGTGTTATTGCTGTTTTTGATGCTTCATCTCTTGAAACAATACCTTTAGAAATAATCAAAACTATTATGATAAAAGTACTGCCTGCTTTGATAGTGTTTATGTTTATTTTAATATATATTATTAGGATGTCATTAAAACCTGCTTCAGAAATTTCTAGTGTATTATCTAGTGATGTTAATGATTTAAGTAAAAGACTCACAGTTATAAATAGAGATGAACTTGGTGAAATCTCTCAGTGTTTTAATAACTTTTTATCAGAGATTGCAGGACTTATTACAAATATTAAGAGTAGTGGAAATCAAAACTCTACTCAGGTTGAAGATTTATTACAAACATCTATCACTATGCAAAAGCATATGGCAGAGATGGCTAAAGCTGTTGAGAATAGTGTTGAGTCTAGCAATAGTGTTAATAGGGTTTTAGAAGAGAGTAATGCTGATTCAATGGCTACTAAAGAAAATATTATAAGTGCGCAAGATTCTTTAGTAGTTATGGATAATGAAGTTTCAAATATGAGAGTTACGATTGAAGAAGGTTTGCAAAAAGAGTTGGCTATAGTAGAAAGGTTAGATTCTTTAGCAAATCAAATAGACGGTATGCGTAATGTTGTAAGTTCAATAAATGATATAGCAGATCAAACAAATCTTTTAGCACTTAATGCAGCAATTGAAGCAGCTCGTGCTGGTGAACATGGACGAGGTTTTGCAGTTGTTGCTGATGAAGTTCGTAAACTTGCGGAGAAAACTCAAAGCTCTTTAAATGAGATAAATAGTGTTATCTCAGTATTTATGGAATCAATTACAACTACAAGTTTAGAGATGAATCATAAGAAAAAAGATTATGAACAACTTGTAAAGACCTCTATCAATGTCAATGAACAAACTAAAGTTGTTTCAAGTGCTATGTGTAAAGCAGTTGAGATGTCAGAAAAATCTTCTGATGTATCAAAAGAATTATCAAGTCAAATTGTTGGTATTATCTCTGAAATAGAAAAAATAAATGAGTTGTCAAACTCTGATTTGAAAAGCGTTGACAATATTGCAAACATAGCAAAAAGCTTAAAAGATACGTCTATAAAATTAGATAAACAACTATCAGTATTTACCATTTAAAGGATTATTATAGCTTTGTCTTAAAACTTTAAACTTTAAGTTCAAATGAGTGTTTATCATAAATTTTTCCGTTTATCACTAAAGCAATATTGTGTTCACCTTTATAGTGTTTTCGAGTTGAAAAATTTGCTAATTTATGTTTTTTACTTATATTTATAGTTTCATTTGCTTTAATAGTTTTAGATGAAAGTTTAAATACTTTTGGAGACAAAGAGCCATTTGCTTTTTTATAATAGATAATAAAATCTATCATTATCTTAAGTGGTTTAACCTCTTTTGAACTTATTTCTACATTAAAATCTAGATTTTCCCCTAGATATATTTTAGTAGCGTTAAGTGTAATAGTTACATCAAATTTATCACTTTGTTTATACCCTAGAAGTGATAGTGCATCAACATTTCCATCTTTTAAAAGTGTACGAAGTGCATGTTTTGTTAACCATCTCATCTCTTTAGTATCATCTTGCCATGATATAAGAGTTTTTATCACTACATCTGGATTGTCTTTAGAGATATCATTTAGGTTGTTTGCAACTGAGCGTCTAACATAAAGTTCAGGGTCGTTTTTTAATTTTTCTAAAAGTTTTAAAATAGGTGTAGGGTCTTTTTTAAATCTATTTAGTGCAAAAGCCCAAGGTAGACGAGGGCGACAGCCCTCACTAACTAAGCGTCTAACATGTGGGCAGTCATCCATGCACCACTTCTCTAAAATTTGCATAGTTTTTTCATAGTGTTCAAGTATAAAAAACCTTATATGAAACTCTGCTGTAAATCTTCTAGTTATTTCATAAAATGCATTCATAGATAACTCAAAATTTTCCATACCACATCTAGTTACATAACCCGCTTGAGGCATAAGGATAAATCCATCATACCCAAAGTTTTCAGTATCTATAATTTCATCAGGTAAAATCTTTAGGAGTACATCTACACCCCTTTGAAAAGGTTTAGGTAAAAAAGATACAAGAGCATCCTCAATAAGATTTGAACGCTTTTTTAATTCTAATGAATCTAGTTGTAAAAAAATAGTATTTAAAAATTTATCATATTCAAACTCTAAATATACATCTATAATTGAATCGGCTAGGTGTGTAATATTTGCTTTGTTAAAAGCAACAGATTTCATATCAAATTTTTCTTTCATTTTTTATTATCCAGTTATTTTTAAAAATTATAGTGAAATTTTTTATTAATTGCAGTAATACCTACTTTTTAATGGGGATTGGTATAAATATTTCATTACAAAATTATGATATTATAACATCATAATAAAATTCTCAATAAGCTTGAGAATGATGGAGTAAATAAATGGAACAGTTTTTAAGTAGAGCAAAAGATGCAAGTAGAGTTTTATCTACTATTAGTGGCAAAGAAAAAAATAGAATTTTAAATGAGATGGCAGCGGCTCTTAGAAGTAATACTAAGGATTTAATAGAAGCCAATGCTAAAGATATGCAAGCTGGTAAAAAAAACAATCTAACATCTGCACTTATGGATAGACTTCTTCTTGATGAGGGACGAATAGATGCCATGGCAACTGCAATAGAGGAGATAGCTAACTTAAAAGACCCAGTTGGAAGAGTTCTTGATGGTTGGATAACTGAAGATGGATTAAATATTCAAAAAGTAAGTATCCCTATAGGAGTAATAGGTATTATATATGAATCTCGCCCAAATGTTACCAGTGATACAGCGGCACTTTGTTTTAAAAGCTCAAATGTATGTGTACTAAAAGGTGGTAAAGAAGCTCAAAATTCAAATGAAGCTATTGCTAAAATACTCCAAGCAACACTCAAGAAAAACAATCTTCCAGAAGCTTTGATTTCGCTAATTCCTGATGCTTCAAGGGAAGGTGTAGATAAACTTATCAAGATGGATAAATATGTAGATTTGATTATTCCCCGTGGTGGGGCAGGGCTTATCAAACATGTTAGTGAAAATGCAACTGTAAGTGTAGTAAAACATGATAAAGGTCAATGCCATACATATATAGACAAAGATGCAAAAATTGACAATGCAATAGCTATTGCACTAAATGCAAAAGTGCAACGCCCTGGTGTATGTAACGCTATGGAGACGCTTTTAGTAGATAGAGAGATAGCTTCAAAAATATTACCTGATTTAAAATCTAAATTTGATAATGAAAAAACTGAATTAAAAGGTTGTTTGGAGACTCAAGCCATTATAGATGTGATATATGCTACAGATGAAGATTATAATACTGAATACTTGGCAAATATATTAAATATAAAAGTTGTAGATGGAGTTAGTGGAGCAATTGAGCATATAATCAGGTTTGGCTCTGGTCACTCTGAAGCTATTGTTAGTGAAAATATCACAACAGCTGAGAAGTTTTTAAATGCTATAGATGCAGCGGCTGTATATGTAAATGCTTCAACTCGTTTTACAGATGGTGGAGCTTTTGGGTTTGGTGCAGAGGTGGGAATAAGCACAAATAAGCTTCATGCTCGTGGACCAATGGGGATAGAGGGACTTACTACATATAAATTTAAAATTTATGGAAGTGGTCAAATTAGGTGACTATGAGTATATTAGCCTATTTTGATATTTAAATTATTTGATTGGTTAATGTATTATACTAAGGATAAACATGGGCTACTTTCCAACATTTATAAAAATAGATGATAAAAAGACACTTATTGTAGGTGGTGGAAATATTGCTTATGAAAAACTTGAAAAATTATTAGATTTCACACAAAATATATCAATTATATCACCTAAATTTTCTGATAAGATGATAGAAAAAATCAATAAATATAATTTAAAGTTTGAAAATCGAGTATATAAAACTGATGATATAAAAGAGTTTAATATAGTTATTGTTGCTGTTGATAATATTAATTTACAGGGACAAATATTTGAAGAATCAAAACAATATAAATGTTTATGTAACTGTGTTGATTCAGTGGAGTATTGCGATTTTATATTTCCATCATATATAAAAAAAGATGATTTAACCATCGCTATATCAACATCTGGAAACTCTC
The DNA here is from genome assembly GCA_027066935.1 of Sulfurimonas sp. Taxonomy (GTDB): domain Bacteria; phylum Campylobacterota; class Campylobacteria; order Campylobacterales; family Sulfurimonadaceae; genus Sulfurimonas. The sequence continues at coordinate 11,705 of JAMOMX010000069.1, forward strand.
CTGCTTTAGCCAAACACTTAAAAATATATCTTAAAAAATTAATTCCAGATGGGATAAGTGATTTTTTAAAACAGATGAAAGATTTCAGAAAAACAATGCCAAAAGGCAAAGAGAGGATGCAATTTTTAGATAAAAAAGCTAAAGAATATATAGATGAATGGAATAAAAAGCAAATATAAAATATACTCAATCTAAAAGATAAAAACAAATTTACCTCCTTTTAACCACAAAAAAGATATAATCGAAAAATTATTATATAAATAAGCATATTATATTCTTAGGACCAAAGGATAACCATGAACATTCGTAAAAAAGCCCTGACATTTGAAGATGTACTTTTAATTCCAAAATACTCTGAAGTATTACCTAAAGAGGTAGATCTTAAGACAAAACTAACAAAAAATATTTCGCTAAAGATTCCTATTATCTCAGCTGCTATGGATACTGTTACAGAATATCGTGCAGCTATCGCTATGGCTAGACTTGGCGGAATTGGAATTATCCATAAAAATATGGATATAAAAGCTCAATGTAAACAAGTTACTAAAGTAAAAAAAAGTGAAAGTGGAATAATTATTGACCCAATATTTGTCCATCCTGATGCTACTTTAGCTGATGCAGAAAAATTGATGAGTGAGTATAGAATATCTGGTGTTCCTGTGGTAGATGGGCATAATAAACTTTTAGGAATTCTCACCAATCGTGACATGAGATTTGAAAAAGATATGAGAAAACTAGCAGGTGAAGCTATGACTTATATGCCTTTAATAACAGCTAAAAAAGGAATTTCCCTTGATGATGCTGCTGATATTATGCATAAAAATAAGATTGAAAAACTACCAATAATTGATGCAGATGGATTTTTAAAAGGTCTAATTACAATTAAAGATATTAAAAAACGTATTGAATACCCAAATTCAAATAAAGATAGCTTTGGTCGTTTAGTTGTAGGTGCTGCTATAGGTGTTGGACAAATGGATAGAGCTAAGGCACTCGTAGATGCTGGTTGTGATGTTTTAGTTCTTGACTCTGCTCATGGACACTCAAAAGGAATTTTAGACACAGTAAAAGAGATAAAAGAGACTTTAGAGATAGATGTTATTGCAGGAAATGTTGCAACTGGTGAAGCAGTTGAAGCTTTAATAAAAGCTGGAGCTGATGCTGTTAAAGTAGGGATAGGTCCTGGATCAATTTGTACTACTCGAATAGTTGCTGGAGTTGGAGTGCCTCAAATTTCTGCTATTGATGAATGCGCTCAAGCTGCACGTAAACATAATATACCTATTATTGCAGATGGCGGGATTAAATACTCTGGTGATCTCTCTAAAGCTTTAGCTGTTGGTGCTAGTTGTATCATGGCTGGCTCACTTTTAGCTGGAACTGAAGAGAGTCCTGGTGAAACTATTATGTATCAAGGTCGTCAATATAAATCATACCGTGGTATGGGTAGTATTGGAGCTATGCAAAAAGGCTCAAATGATAGGTATTTTCAAGAGGGAACAGCAGCTGATAAGTTAGTTCCTGAGGGGATAGAGGGTCGCGTTCCATTTCGTGGCTCAATTGCAGGAATAGTTCATCAAATGATGGGTGGACTTCGTGCATCTATGGGTTATTGTGGAAGTAAAGATATACCTGCATTTTGGGAAAAAGCTGAATTTGTTGAGATAACAAGCGCAGGACTTAAAGAGAGTCATGTGCATGATGTAATTATCACTCAAGAAGCACCTAACTATCGTGTGTAATGATTAAACCTTGTTAAAAAGTTGAAGATGAATTTACAGAAATATTCTGACGTTATCTTAATAAAAGAGAAGAGATGCGAAAATTAAAAGATTTTATCGGTAAATATATTGAACTAACAGATGAAGATTTAAAACAATTTTCACAGCATGTTAAAATTAAAAAATATAAAAAAAATGAAATAATACATCATATTGGAGATGTATTTAAAAATATCATGTTTATTAATAGTGGTATTGCTAGATCATATATTATCAAAGAAGATGGAAAAGATTTTACTTGGTATATTCATTTCTCAAATGATAATAGTGCAAATCTAAAAAACTTTTTTATAGTTGATTATGCAAGTTTTACACATCAAGAACCATCAAAAATGAATTTTGAGGCATTGCAAGATTGTGAAGTATTTATTATTGAATATGAAGTCTTAGAAAAACTTTATAACTCAGATATTAAGTGGCAATTTTTAGGAAGAATAATTGCACAAGAAGCGTATCATTTAACTCACCATAGAACAATATCTCTTTTAACTTTAACAGCTAAAGAAAGATTAGATAACTTGATTGAGGAATATCCTAATATTTTTGAGAAAGTTCCACATTATCATATAGCTTCTTTTTTAGGTATTGCTCCACAATCTTTAAGTAGATTAAGAAAACCCTGAACAAATGTTAATGCAAATATTTTAAGAAAGTAGTAAAATATCTAAAATTCTATACAGGATGTATTATGAATAGAAGAAATTTTATCAAATTCTCAGCTATTGCTACTTTGACACCTAGAACTTTTGCCAATACTACAGGTGAAACATATATAAAAAATCATGCGCTTAAAACGATAAAAGATGATTATCTTGGCAATAAAATAAAAGATAATATATTTCAAAATCCCTATGGAAAATCTGGACAAAAAAGTTTTATCGATTTATTGGGATGGAAATTTTCAGAAAATCCGCAAGAAGGTATTAAAGAAACAGAGCAATATTCATTAAATGTTATTAATGATAAATCTGTGTTAGATGATAAAAAAGATTTTATATACTGGTTGGGGCATGCTTCATTTTTAATACAAATTGATAACAAAAAAATCATAACCGACCCTTGTTTAACTTCACCACCTTTTGTTAAAAGACATACTAAGTTACCAATACCTATAGAGAATCTAAAACCAGATTATATTTTAGCAACTCATGGACATTTTGACCATCTTGATGGTGACACGGTAAAACATTTTGATAATTCAATGGCACTTATACCTTTAGGAATGAGTGAGTTAATTAAAGATATGAACCCATCAATAACAACACAAGAAGCTGGATGGTTTCAGCAATATGATATTGCAGAAGATTTTAAAGTTTTCTTTTTACCATCTCATCACTGGCATAGAAGAACACTTTTTGATACTGATAAGATATTGTGGGGTAGCTTTATCATTCAATCAAAAAATAAAACCATATATTTTGCAGGAGATAGCGCTTATTCAGAACATTTTAAAGAGATTGGTGAGTTATTTGATATTGACATAGCGATATTACCAATTGGAGCATATTCGCCTGATTATATGATGAAATCATCACATATAAATCCAAATGAAGCTTTTAAGGCATATAAAGATTTAAAAGCAAAAAAATTAATACCTATGCACTTCGGCACTTTCGATATTTCAGATGAACCGATGAGTGAACCAGAGTTTTTAATGAAAAAATTAAGCAAAAATATCAATATTCAATTTTTAGATATTGGAGAAAAAGACTTATTGAGTTAAATATATTTCAGAAAACAATCCATTACAGTAGTGCTTTATGCTATAATAATTGTGATTATTATTTAGGAGTGTTATTAAATGATTTTAACAAAAAAAGAAAAATCTAATTTTATTAATACAGCCATTATTCAAGATTCAAAAAAAATTCTCATAGACATTAGTCCTATTAAAAATAATAATGGTATATTTTTAGATGAGATAAACAAAGGTAATATTGTTTATGAAAAATGAAATAAGATATGCTGGGTTTTGGATTAGGTTAGTTGCATCTTTTTTAGATACACTATTTTTGGCCGTGCCAATAGGAATTTTGATTTATGTTTTGAGCGGTGGAGAGTGGTTTGACTTTTCACAGTATCAACAAAATATACAAGCTGCAATGTCTGGAAATGTCAATAAAGCTTTATCTGATATGCCAAAAATGGATAGGACTTGGGATATTATTAATCTTATTATTTTAATGACTATCTCCATAATTTTTTGGCGAAAATATAATGGGGCTACTCCTGGGAAAAGATTTGTCAAGATTAAAATTGTAGATGCAAAAACTTTTAATAATATAGATAATAGACAAGCAATTACTCGTATATTTGGATATATTGCTTCTGTTCTTACATTTTTTATTGGATTTTTGATAATTGCTTTTAGAGAGGATAAAAGAGGATTACATGACCTTTTAGCTGGAACTGTTGTTATCTATGATAAAGATTAATTATAGTATGCTAATATTATAATATTAGTTTTAATTATATAACTTTACTAAAGGAAAAACAATGGATTTACAAACAAAAGCTATTCATTCTGGTTATGAAAAAGACTCTCAAGGGACAATGGCTGTTCCAATTTATATGACTACAGCTTATGAGTTTCGTGATGTTGAACATGCTGCAAACTTATTTTCACTAAAAGAACTTGGAAATATATATACACGTCTTAACAACCCTACAACTGATGTGTTTGAGAAAAGGTTTGCGGAGTTAGAGGGTGGAGAGGCTGCACTTGCTACTTCAAGTGGGATGAGCTCTATTTTTTATGCTATAGCTAACTCTGCTGAGGCTGGCGATAATATTATTTGTGCCAACCAACTTTATGGTGGAAGTTTAACCTTAAGCGCTCATACCTTAAAAAGATTTGGAATTGAAACAAGATTTTTTGATGTTCACAAGCCTCAAGATATAGAAACCCTCATAGATGACAAAACTAAAGTTATTTTTTTTGAATCATTAACAAACCCAAGCATTGATGTTGCAGATATAGAAGCAATTACCTCTATTGCAAATAAACATGGTATTTTATCGGTAGTTGACAATACAGTAGCTACCCCTGCTTTATGTCGTCCTTTTGAATTTGGTGCTGATATATCTGTTCATAGTACTTCAAAATATACAACAGGTCAAGGTCTTGCTATTGGTGGTATTTTAGTTGAGAGAAAAGGTTTAGTTGAAAAACTAAAAGCAAATCCTCGTTATCCTCAATTTAATGAGCCTGATGCATCTTATCATGGCTTGGTTTATGTTGATCTGCCTCTACCTCCATTTACCCTAAGAACTAGACTCTCTCTTTTGCGTGATATTGGTGCAGTACCTTCACCTTTTAACTCTTGGTTGTTTATCCAAGGAACAGAAACATTATCTCTTCGTATGAAAGAGCACTCTTCAAACGCGCAAAAGTTAGCTGAATTTTTAGAGTCTCATCCAAGAGTAAATAAAGTGAATTATCCTGGATTGAAAAGCAACTCTAACTATGAGAACGCACAAAAATACTTTGATGATGGAGCTTCATCTGGATTGCTTAGTTTTGAAGTTGGCTCACTTCAAGAGGCTACAAAAATTGTAAATG
>JAMOMX010000070.1 GCA_027066935.1 Sulfurimonas sp.
AAATCATCATCATCTTGTACTTTCATAAAGTAACTATGTCCTAGTTGATAATCTTCACCTAAATTATTTGTTATATAAATATTTAGTTTGCTCATCAACCCTCTAGCATTTGGGTAACTAACTAAATCTAAATTTGGTTTCATCTTTAAAAAAGTAAATCTTCTTCTAAGTGCTATATCTACTGTCGCTATTGATTTGTCGGTTGAGTTCATTGTAGCTATGATGTAAAGATTTGATGACACCTTAAATGGTTCCTTAGAGTATGGAAGTGTAACTTCGTAAACATCTCTTTTATCTTCTTCTATAAGAGTGATAAGTTCTCCAAATATTTTAGAGATGTTTCCTCTGTTTATTTCGTCTATGACTATGTAATAATTTTGTTTTTTATTTTTATCTGCTTTTTCACAAAGTTTTTTAAATATTCCATCTTCTAATTTTATATTTCCATTTTCATTTGGACGAAAACCTTCAATAAAATCCTCATAAGAATAACTTTGATGAAAAGTTATAAACTCAACTCTTTTTTCATCTTTTATTCTTTGAAATTCTTTTTCATTTAGTTCTATTTTTTCATTACTTTTATTATCTGTAATTTTGTTAAATATATCTTCTTTAGAATCTTCGTTTTCTATCATAGAAATTAATCTTTGATAGTTATGAGTTTTTCCAACTCCTGGAGCACCGTATAGAATTATATTTTTAATACTCAAATAATCTGTTTCTACTAAAGGTTTAGTGCTCTTTCCATCAAAATTAATAAGTTGCTGTGATTTTATTAACTCTATTCTTTGTAATCTTTTAGCAAGTTCTTGAGCAGATATATTATATTTTTCTAATAAATCATATTTTAAAATTAAGGTATCTATTTTTTTTCTAAAAATATCAATAAAGAATAATAAATTAGAATTTAGATCTTTGTTTTTTAGATAACAAAAAAACTGATTTTCATGCTTTTTTTCCACTTGTTCTATAAAATCAGAGTCTTTTAAATACTGTATTAATTCTTCATAAAATAAAAACTCATCTCTTGTTATATTATCTACACTTTTATATACAATTTCTATATATTGAAGTTTTTGTGTATATACAAACCCTATAGTTTTTGTTTTATTATGTCTACAGCCTCTTTTATATAATGGCACAAATATATAATTTTCAGAACCTTGAAACCAATAGCCATTTTCTAATTTATTTTTTATATTATTTTTTCTAGGACTAAATTTAAAATCATTATGCTTATTTTTATACTCCAAAAAATAGTTTAATATTTCTTCATGCTTATTTTTCAAAAATTGTTCATCCATTATTAACTCCTTTTATTCTATCTTTAATCTCACTCAAAAACTTTCCATACTCACCATTAAAATTCAAATCAACACTTCTCATTTTCATTCTTACCATTTTATCATCTTTTCCAAGTTCTAAATCTTCATAAACATCTTCTAAGTGCTTAGGATAAAGAAGCATAGTATCTCTTTTATCAAAGCTTGTTCCATACACAAACATTTGATACTTATCTGCTACATTTAAATCATCTTTATTTTTAACTTTTTTATATTTTGTATCTATAATCATATTGGAAGTAATTATATCTGGTTTGAGTCTTAAATTCCCAAAATCTTTTTGCGTTTGAGTCTTGGTTGAACTATCTATATCTTCATAAATTTTACCTATAAAGTTTTCAAATAAATCATTCATATCAAACAAAAATGCAAAACTTTTTTTATCTTTTGCAAAAAGTGGAATAGACTTACTTAAAAGTAAAATAGCAAACTCAAAATTATCTTTAAATCTAGCATTTAGTCTATTAAAGTGAATGTTTAGAGTGTTTATATCAAACTGCTTGAACTCAACTTCATTTAGTATAAGTTCACACTGTTTTAATAATTTTTTGTTTTTTGTGTATCTAAGTAATGTTTTTATAGCGTACAAAAAAAATTGGTTTAAAGTGTTATCTTCACTAAACTCATCATATTCACAATAAATTTTTTCATTTGTAAAATTGTGTTTTAGATTTTCATTTATTAGATATTTTCCTCGTAAAATTCTTAAATTATCTTGTTCAGTTATATACTCTTTATAAACCCCTCTTTGAAATTCACGAAATAGTTTATGAGCAAAAATTTGTATAAAAACCTCTAAAATATTATGGCTATTATTTTTACAAGATGCTATATCTTCATTTTCAAGCTTTATATCATAAGCTTTCATTAGCATATATATAAAAATATCTAAATTATTTTCTGCATCTTTTTTGCTTATTTTTGGGAGTAGATAATAATCTTTTGCATCAAAATTTAAAATCCCACAATATTGTTTTGATTTTAAAACCTTCCAAGTAAGTTTAAAATATTTATGAAGAGAGGGAGTGTCTATAATATATTGTTTTAGTTCTGTATTTTCAATTTCACAATATTCATAAATTATATTATCCATCTTATACTATATATCCCTTATTTGACTAAAATCCATCATATTGCCACACTCTTTATATCATCAAACGATATCTTATCACTATCTATCAACCTAAAGAGTATATCTAGTGGTTTGCTTTGAGTTACTTCTGCTGTTTCATACTTATGAAAAGCTCTTATACCACCGCCAAAAATTTGAGAGGCATCTTGTTGTGTTATGTGGAGTTTTTTTCTTATTCTTTTTAACTCATCAGTCGTTAAAAAATGATCTATCTCTCTTTTAAAGTTAGCAATTTTTAATTTTGTAGATTTTAAATCTTTTGGGGATAAAAAAACCTCTTCACATTTTGTGCAATACTTACCAGATTGTTCAATCTCAATAGAGTGATCTTTATATGTATACGTAGTTACTTCTGATTTGTTCACTATCTTAGCATTACAAATTGGACAATTAGTCATGTTCGCTCCTTAAATGATATTACTATAGCTTCGCTAGTAATTTGAAGTTTAATGTACAGTTCAAGATTCTCTATAGTTTTGTGATAAACATCTTGCCAAATTTTATTGTTATTATATGAAGTCATAGACTTATATAAATCTTGATTATTCAAACTCATAATAATCTCAATTACTTCATCATCCTCTAGACCTAAGTTAATATAATCAACTCTTGCGCTTCTTGTAATGAAATATTGACATTCATTTATTAAATCTTTTATAGATTGCAGACTATAATGAGCTTTTTTCTTCTCCATCAAACTTTCCTTCTGCTACTTTAATATTAACCAAATAGGTTATTTTTGTCAAGCTAGTTGTGTATTACAACTATTTGATTGTTAATAATAGCAATTAAAGTATGTTTATTTTAAAAATATGACAAATTGTAATATTTATTACTAAATTTATTATTCCCTCCCACACATAACTTTATAATCACAAAACAAACAACTTTTCATATCTTCACACTTTACAAAGTCTATTGTCTCTAAAGCTAAAATATTTTTTATGTTTGACTCTAGAACTGCTAGTTTTTCTTCTAAAAAAGCCTCTGGTACTATCTTGTTTTCTTTTAAATCATAATAACCACAAGAGATGTTGTCTCCAAAGCGCTTTGCAAGTAGATAATAAAATTCCAGTTGAAAATCCGTAGCATCTGTAAAACTATTTTTATTGTAAATTGGATAATTACCTGTTTTATAATCTAGCACATATATCTCATCGCCTCGTTTATCAATTCTATCTATTTGACCACTTAGAGTTGCACCAAACATATCTACTTTTAAACTTTTCTCACACATATCTACATGCCAGCCATCATCAAATCTTTTAACTTCATTTTTGCTAAATTCAACCATCTTTCTTTTTTGTAAAGAGATTAG
>JAMOMX010000071.1 GCA_027066935.1 Sulfurimonas sp.
GCTCTTATGCTCTTTTCTTTTTGCCTGATGCTCATGAGGTTCTTAAAACATTGGTTTCACTCTTGAAAGAGGAGGGAATGGTTATTTTTACCTCATTTAGAAAAGATGCTTTTAGCCCTTCGAGTGAAATTTTACTGGAACTTTTAGAGAAGTACGGTTCTAATTCTGCAAAAGAGTACGATGGTGATAAATGGGAAAATTTAAGATGCAAAGAGGACATTGAGCGTTTATGTTCTATGGCAGGTATTGAGACTGTTCGTATATCGACTAAAGATATTCGTTATGGCATGAGTATTGACGAGTGGTGGGAACTTTTTAACAACACAGGTTTTAAAGGGATGCTGATGGAGTTGAGTGTTGAAGACTATACTTTGCTAAAAGAGGAATTTTATGAAACGATGTTTAAAGAGGCAGATATGGATGGTGAGATTGAGTTGATTGCTGATAGTCATTTTGTGGTTGTGGAATGAAAAATATACTAAATTACATCAAAATAAACAAGCAAATCTCTACAGCAGGACAACCAACAAAAGAGCAGTTTAAAATCATAGCCAAAGAGGAGTTTGATGTGGTTATAAACTTAGCCATGCACAATAAGGGTGCATTAAAAAAAGAGGACAAAATAGTCTCTAAAAATGGAATGCTCTATTTTCATTTGCCGATTACTTGGAAAAATCCAGAGTTGGATAGGTTGGAGCTTTTTGTAAAACTTTTGGAGATGTTAGAAAAAGAGAATAAAAAGGTGTTTGTTCATTGTATTATGAATTATAGGGCTTCTGTTTTTATGCATATTTATAAACGACGTGTTTGGAGAGAAGAGGGAGAGTTGGTTGCTCCTGAGGGGTATACTCCTAATAAGGTTTGGAAGATGTTATTAGATGAATAGTAAGACTAAATACCTCGAAGCCTTAAAACAACATATAAACTCTTACTCTAAAATCTCCGAAGAGAGCTGGAATAAAATAGAAAACATCTGTACTTTTAAAGAGCTTAGAAAAGGCAAAACACTCTTATATTTAGGAGATGTAGCCCATGAACACTATTTTGTAGGTAAAGGATTGCTTCGAGCCTATTTTTCTGATATTGAGGGAAATGTTTATAACAAAAATCTCTTTTTAGAAAACAGTTTTGCAGGTTCAACTGTCTCTTTATTGCAAAATCAACCCTCTGAATTTTGTATTGAGGCATTGGAAGAGACTACGCTTATTGTTATGCCTTATCAAGCATATAGAGCTTTGATTAATGAATGTGCTGATTTAAAAGACTTTTATATTGTCTATCTTGAGCAAAACTGGGTAATAGAAAAGGAGTGTATTGAGGTGGCATTGGTTTTGGAAGATGCCACACAACGATATTTGAGCTATCTTAAAAAATATCCTAATATTGAAAACCGTGTAGCACAACATCATATTGCTTCTCATTTAGGTATTACGCCCACTCAACTTAGTCGAATTCGTAAAAACTTAAAATAATCATCAACATATGTAAATGACAAAACTTCTTTAATTTAATATTATTCCTTATTCAACTAATTAAAGGATCGTCATGAAAAGAACAAGTAGAAATGTAATAAGAGTGATTATGCTACTTATTACAACATTGACAATAACGTATGCTCAGAATAAAGAGAAAGTACTCATAGTGCTAACAAGTCACTCAGAACTAGGAAACAGTGAAAAAGAGACAGGGTTTTGGTTACCTGAGTTAACACTCCCTTACTATAAATTTAAAGAAGCAGGATATGTAGTGGACATAGCTAGTATTAAAGGTGGAATTGCACCTGTTGACCAGAAAATATTTCAGGATAAAGAACAAGAAAAATCAAATGAAATGTTTTTAAATAATGCAGAATTAATGTCAAAAGTTTTTACGACATTGGTTCTTTCAGATATTGACACTAAAAGATATAAAGCCATATTGTATGTAGGTGGGTCAGGAACAATGTGGGATTTTCCAGATAATGAAGATATTAATCGAATTACCCGTGAAATATATGAAAATAATGGCATTGTATCTGCTGTTTGTCATGGTCCATCAGCACTTGTTAATGTTAAATTATCAAATGGAAAATATTTAATTTCGGGGAAGAAGATAACATCTTTTACAAATGAAGAAGAAGAGGACTTAAATTTTAAGGATAGCAATGGAAAAGTTATAGAAATGAAAAATATTCTTCCATTTTTATTAGAAGATAAATTAATAGAGCGAGGGGCAAATCATATTCATAAAAAGGCTTGGAAAGAAAATGTTATAGTTGATGGTCGTCTTATCACTGGACAAAATTCTGAATCTGCAGCCAAGGTTGCAGATAAAATGATTGAATATTTGCAAAAAAACAAAGATAGATAAAATTTCTTGCGGTAGTATAGTTATTCCATGTGGATATAAATGAGGTATAATCAGTAAGAAATTACATAGAGAGTTTGATGGCTATTTTTAAGAGACAAGATTGAGCTAAAGATATTGCTTTAGCAGAATAGAAAAATAAAATTAAAACAAGAGAAAAAACAGATGAAAATCCTAGCCCTGTCAGGCTCAATCCGAGCAAACTCATACAACACAGCCTTAGTTAAAACCTTACAAAAACTAAACTCTGATGTAGAAGTTTATGAAGAGTTAGCAGAGCTTCCTATTTTTAACCCTGATTTAGATATTTACACCTTAGAAGAAGATAACTCCCCTAAAAAAGTAGTAGAATTTAGAGCCAAAATACGAGAAGCTGATGTTTTTGTCATCTCAACACCTGAATATGCTCACCAAATTTCAGGAGTGCTTAAAAATGCTCTTGATTGGTTGGTCTCTTCTGATTGTATTGTGGCAAAACCTACTGTGGTTATCTCAGCTTCGACTTCGGCGATGGGCGGAGATAAGGCTCATGCCCAGTTGGTAGCTCTGCTCAAAGTCATCTCTCAAAATATTTTAGAAGATGCTTCGCTTATTGTCACATGTGTAAATAAAAAGATAGATTCTAACGGAACAGTAGTAGATAAAGATTTAAGAAAAGAGTTAGAAACTTTATTGGAAAAGATTAAAAGATGAAAATAGTAGCCATTAAGTTTGAAGAATACTTCAAAAAACTAAACATAGAACCCAAAAACCCATCATTAGAGCTAGTAAAAGCCCTACAAAAAAAGCACATTGCAACTTTTTCTTTTAACAATATCGCAGTGCTTTTGGGAAAACCTATCTCTTTAGATATAGATGATATTTTTGAAAAAATTGTCATTCAAAATCTTGGTGGTTACTGTTTTGAGCATAATGCTTTGATGTATGAAGTGTTAAAATCATTGGGTTTTAATGTTCGTATTTTAGTAGCAAAGGTTTTAAATAATCAAGATATTGACTCTCCTAGAACCCATCGTGTCACACTTTTGGAGTGGGAAAGTGAGCGGTATATTGTAGATGTTGGGTTTGGCTCATTAACTCCTTCTGTGGTTTTAAAACTTAACAATAACCAAGAAGAAAATAGCTATAAAATTGTCTCACCTGAGAATAAAATGTATCAACTAGAATTGCAAAAAGAAGATAGTTGCTTTATATGTTATCGTTTTGATTTGGCTGAGTACACAGAGGCTGATTGCGTGATGGGTAACTTTTATTCGTCACAACATCCCAATGCTGTATTTGTTAATAACTTTGTTGTATCTCTCATATTACCAAAGATGACACTCTCTTTTCGTAATGGTAGCTATCATCGTATTTCTCAAGAGAAAACAGAGGTTACTGGGGTAAAAAGTGTGGAGCAGTTGCAGTCTATATTGAATGATGAGTTTTTAATTGCTTTGGGATTGG
>JAMOMX010000072.1 GCA_027066935.1 Sulfurimonas sp.
TATTTATTTCCCAATCTATGGGTGAGATATCAACAATAAAAACACCTAAAAAAAATAAAACTATAAAATATACACCTTTATTTAAATCTAAATATGTGAGTTTTTACCATAATAACAAAGAGTTAAAGGTTGTTACAAAAGATAAGATTATTAGAAATTTTTTAGTTACTGCTCCACATAAAATAGTTATGGATTTTAAGCGAGTTACAAATTTAAAAAGTATGATTAAGCATCTAAATGGGCTTATATTTAAGAAAATTCATATAGGTACACATAAAGATTATTATAGAGCCGTTATAGAGCTAGATGGTAAGTATAGATATAAAATGGTAAAAAAGCCCTATGGGTATAGTTTTTATTTACGCTAAATATCTGTTTTGAAAAACAATTAATTTGTTTTTTTCATTCCATTTATTATGGTTGACAAAGACAGATCAAATAAATCATCTAAATTATCTTTAATAATCACATGACCATCTATTAGTAAGTTTGATAATCCATGCATCATCGACCAAATTATTGTTGCTTGAAGGATGGCGTTATCTTCTTTAAACAATCCATTATCTTGTGCTTTTTGAACTAATGCAATAAGTTTATGAAAACCAATAGCTTCTTCTTCATTTTCTATATCACAACTCTCTTCTCTTTGTATACCAACTTCATGACCAAACATCATGCGGTAAATATTTGGGTTATCTATAGCAAATTTTATATAATTTATACCAATTTTACGAAAACTATTTATCTCATCATCAGATTCAGCGATATCTACAGAGATGCTATTGTCTAATTTTTCAAATGCTGCTTTAATAACTGCCTTTATAAGAGTGTCTTTAGATTCAAAGTGACGATATATTGCAGAGCGAGAAGCTCCTACTTCTTTAGTTAAGTCTCTTAGTGTTAAACTTTTAATACCATTTTTTTTTACCATAATCAGTGCGGTTTCAATTAATGAATCTTTTAGGTTTCCATGGTGATAAGTAGAGTCATTTTTCATAGTATTATTATAACCAACAAAGCAAAAATTGTAAATTAAAGAGAGATGTTGACAATGTTCACATAATTATGTTAGCATTACCAATATGAAAAAGTTTTAAGGAAACAATTATGAAAATTATCATCTTATCATTATTAATAATAAGTAGTATTTTTGCTCTTAGTAACCATGAGGTAGCTAGCAAAAGTGATGCTGCAATGAGTGGGTTTGAAGATTCTATTTCTAAATTAACAATGACTCTTATTAATGCAAGAGGGCAAGAAAAAATTCGCACTATGAAAATGAAAATTCTTGAAGGCAAAGAAGAAGATAAATCTTTGATGGAATTTTTATCGCCAGCTGATGTAAAGGGCACTAAATTTTTAAGCTATGAACATGTAGATAAAGATGATGACCAATGGTTATATCTTCCTGCACTAAAGAGGGTTAAGCGTATAGCTTCAAAAAATAAATCAGGCTCATTTATGGGAAGTGAATTTTCATATGAAGACCTAAGCGCATTTAATGTTAAAAAATATAGATATAGTGGTGACGCTACAATATCTAAGCTAGGTGATAAAGAGGTATATATATCTACAAGTATCCCTATCTCAAAATATTCTGGATATACAAAGCTGGTTAGTTATGTAGATACTAAAACATTTTTAGTCCAAAAAGTGGAATATTTTGATAGAAAAAACAAGCTGTTAAAAACTTCATATTTTGGAAAATATAATAAACTTGATTCAGTATATAGAATAACCAAAATAACTATGAAAAACACTCAAAATGATAAAACAACAATTTTGGTTTGGAGTGATGAGAAAATTAAAAATGGACTAAAAACAAAAGATTTTCATAAAAGACACCTCAAGAAATAGCTATGAAGAGGTTATTAAAAAAGGTATTATTTTTACTTCTATTTTGTGTAAGTACACTCTTTGGAGAGTTTGAGACAAGTGGATATATTGGTTTAAACTCTCAATCATATTTAACTCTACCAAAGGGTAAACATAAAAATAATTTTACCGCTAAACAAGAGATAAAATTAAAATACACTAAAGAAGATTTTAGTATATTCGCAAATATATATGCACAAGAAGATTATTATGATTTATCAAATGATGATACTAAACATAATGATAGAACATTTATTAGGCTTGATGAGCTGTATTTAAAGTATGATTTTGAAAACGACATGATAAGTGTTGGTAAAAGTATTAAGTTTTGGGGTGCTCTTGAAGTTAAAAATATTGTTAATGTTTTTAACCAAAAAGATTTTAGGACAGATTTATTAAGAAGCGATGAGATGGGTGCATATAATTTTACATATTCTCACTATACAGAAAATGGAGAGATATCTGCAATATTAAAACTTAATGAGCCAAATCAACCAATGGCTACTTTTAAATATGCATATTATACTTTTGCACCATTTATAACTTACGAGGATGAGCTTCAAAAGAGTGATGATAACTATAAACCCTCAATCTATTTATCATATAGTGGTACTTTAGATACTGAATATGCATTGGATTATGCTTTTATTTATGAAAATGGTTATGATTCACAGCGATATTTTTTGCCTGATGGTCCTCTTGATGGTAGTCCTGTAGTTTTTAAACAATATGCATATACTGTAAATAAATTTATGACATATAACACCTTAGTGATAGGTGCTACACTTATAAAGCTTGAAGCACTCTATGCAATTGTCGATGATGATAAATATATAGCAAACTACTCTCACATAGCATTTGGTTTTGAGCATATGATAGAAAATTTTTTAGATAGCGATACAACGCTAGGGGTAATAGCTGAGTACTATAAATATAAGATTTATGATGATGATAAATATAGTGATTTAGAGCTTTTTGAAACTATGCAAAATGACTTATTTGTTGGTCTTAGATATAGTTTAAATAATGCAAATGATACCAATATTATTGGAGGGGCTATTATTGATACTGAGTATGATGAACAAACATATTATATGCAATTTGTAAGTCGAGCATATGATAGCTTTAAAATTGAAATAGATTATTACTACATAGAACCATCAAAAGATACTTTAACTCCAAACGCTCTTTTGGGTAGACATCAAAGAATTGCTTTAGACATCTCATATTATTTTTAAAAAGGGTAAGAAAACATGGATAATTTTGTAAATAAAATAATTAGATTTAGATGGGCGATAGTGATAATAATACCATTATTAACTATTATGATGGCATCAGGTCTTAAAAATTTAGAATTTGAGGGGAGCTATAGAATTTGGTTTGGAGAGGACTCTTCAATACTTAAAAAATATGATGATTTTCGTGCTATATTTGGAAATGATGATGCAATAACTATCTCTTTTAAAAATGAAGATGGTATTTTTACTAAAGAAGCTTTAGAATCAATCGCTTCTATGACCGAGAAGCTTTGGCAAACTGAATATATTGCAAGGGTTGATTCAATTACAAACTATCAGTATATCCATACAGACCCAAAATATCCCGATGAGGTTTTAGTGGAGGACTTTATAGAAGATGTTGATTCCATGAAAGCTGAAGATTTCGCCTCCAAAAAAAAGATTGCAATGGGGGAAGATGTTATTGTAGGCAAATTAATATCCAACGATGCAACAACAGCTATGATTGTTGGGCGAATGACCCCAAAAGCTGGTGATGACCCCGAAGTTTCTTTAAAGCTTCGTGATTCTGTTTTAGAGATAATAAAACCAGAAATTGAAAAAAATGGTTTTGAGTTTCACCTAAATGGAGGGCCTATAATAAATTCATCATTCATAGAGATAGC
>JAMOMX010000073.1 GCA_027066935.1 Sulfurimonas sp.
AGTAGTTCGTGATAGACTTGAAGAAAATCCTCCACAAATGGGTTTTGCCTCGTTGGTTGATCCTGAGAGTGGTATGGTTTTAGAGGGTGATTTTAATGCAAGAAGTGTAGATGCATATAGCAAAAAAGTATATGCACATGATCATAAGCTTTATGAAGTATTTCGTAAACATCAAATAAGATTTACTAAGATTTATACTGAAGATAGAGCTAGTGTAAACCTTAGAAGACTGTTTGAGGGTAGGTAGATGTTAGAAAAAAATTACGATATTCCTCTTCATGATATTAAAACAATAGTTGAAGTACAAGAATATTCTATATACTATTTTTCAAGTATCTTATTGGTTGTTTTTGTATTGGTATCTGTAATTTTGTATTTTTTATATAGATGGTTTAAAAATAAAAATAGATACAATCAAAGAAAAGAGTTTTTTAAACTATTAGATAGTTTGGATTTTAACGATACTAAAAAAGCAGCTTATGCTATAACTAAATATGGCTCAATATTTAAAAATGATAGTGAAAAACATTCAAAGTTATTTGAGCAAATAATTAAAAAATTAAAATTGTATAAATATAAAAAAGATGTTGATAAATTTGATGAAGAAACTTTAAAAATTATACAAGAGTATAAAGAGATTATAAATGTTTAATGATATATATTTTGAATACCCAATGTTTATATTATTGCTTTTAGTCTTTATAGGATGCAGCTATTTTTGTAAAATGAGATTACAATCGTTTTATTTTCCACATACTGCAAGTTTTTTAAAAGATTCAATTAGCAGTTCTAAATTTTTGTTTTTTTTAAAATGGATAACAATTGTTGCAATGATAATAGCTCTTATGAGTCCAGTAAAAGATGAACCCTATGAGCTTGAACCAAAAGATGGGTATGAGATAGCGTTAGTTCTTGATGCCTCACAATCTATGCAAGCTACAGGTTTTGACAGCTCAAATCCATACGCAACTCGTTTTGATGTTGTAAAAGAGATAGTTTCTGATTTTATAGAAAAAAGAAAAAATGATAATATTGGTTTAGTTGTTTTTGGAGCATACTCATTTATAGCTTCACCTCTAACTTATGATGAACATATATTAAGTGGCATTGTAAACAACTTGTATATAGGTATGGCAGGAAGATATACCGCACTTTATGAATCTATAGCTCAAGGTGTAAATCTTTTGAAAATGAGTAAATCAAAAACAAAAATAATCATCTTGCTTACAGATGGTTTTAATACACCAAATAATCAATTTCCATTAGATGTAGCTATAGATATGGCAAAAAAAGAGAAAATAAAAATATACCCCATTGGTATTGGTATGCCAAATGAGTATAATCAAAAAGAGTTAGTAAAAATTGCTAAAGAGAGTGGTGGTATGGCTTTTGGAGCTGCAAATGCACAACAGTTATTGCAAATTTATAAAAAGATAGATGAGCTTGAGAAATCTGAGATTAAAAATGAAACATTTTCATATTTAAAATATTATTATACATATCCACTCTCTATTGCTCTGTTTTCACTTTTGCTTTATCTTTATTTAAAAAATAAAAGGGTTTAAGTATGAGTTTTTTATATCCTTATTTTATATATT
The DNA here is from genome assembly GCA_027066935.1 of Sulfurimonas sp. Taxonomy (GTDB): domain Bacteria; phylum Campylobacterota; class Campylobacteria; order Campylobacterales; family Sulfurimonadaceae; genus Sulfurimonas. The sequence continues at coordinate 1,599 of JAMOMX010000073.1, forward strand.
TTTTATTACCAATATTATTTATTATATTTGGGCTTTTATTTATAAAAAAAGATTCACATCAACACTATTTTTCTAAAGAGATGATGGAAAAACTAAAAGTAAATGGGCATTCATTATCTCTTCGTACAAGAAATATTTTATTTTTTATCAGTGCTATTTTAATTGTTATAACATTGGCACAACCTGTCATAAAAGATGGTTCAATTGAGATAAAAGCAAAAAGTTCAGACATAATGATAGCATTAGACATTAGTGACAGTATGTTAGCACAAGATGTTTATCCTAACCGTTTAGAGTTAGCTAAACAAAAAGCACTTAAATTTTTAAAAGAGATTGCTGATGAGAGAGTTGGAGTTGTTGCTTTTGCAAAAAATTCATATCTTGTTTCACCTTTGAGTTTTGATACAGCAGCAGTTTCATTTTTACTCTCGCAGTTAGATACTACATCTATTACACAAAAGGGTACAAACCTTTTGTCAATGTTAGAGGTGGTAGCAAACTCAAAAACTTCAACTGATAAAAAATATCTGTTTATTTTAAGTGATGGTGGGGATAAAGATGATTTTACTAAAGAGATAGAGTTCGCTAAAGATAACGATATAGTTGTTTTTATTTTAGGTATGGGTACTACAAAAGGTGCCCCTATAAAACTTAGTAATGGTGGATTTATAAAGCAAAATGGTGTAATTTTGATTTCAAAATTAAATGAAAAAATATCTGAGTTAGCTACATTAACTGGTGGTGTTTATATCCAAAATACTACCTCACAAAAGGATATAATGGCTATGCTTGATGAGATTAGCAGAGTAAGTGAAAAAAAAGAGCTTAAAGCCCAAGAGATTCAAAAATATATACCTCTTTTTTATTATCCTCTCTCTTTTGCATTGTTGCTGATTTTAATTGCTACAAGCTCTTTGAGGGTATCTAGTAGTAAAGTTTCACATCTGTTAGTTCTTTTTATAGTTGTATTTGTAAATCCTAATGCAAAAGCTGGTGTATTTGACTTTATGGATTTAAATGAGGCTAAAAAAGCTTATGAAGCAGGTGACTATGAAAAGTCTGCAAAAAATTATGAAAGATATGCAAATGAGAGTGATAATGCACAAAGTTATTACAATACTGCCAACTCTTATTATAAACAAAAAAAATATGACAAGGCTTTAGAGTATTATAAAAAAGCTAAGTTTGAAGATGATAATCAAAAAGCAGATAATCTTGCAAATATGGGAAATGCATATGTAAAAAATGCTAAAAAAGATTCTTTACAAAAGGCTAAAGAGAGTTATGAAAAATCTTTAGAGATAAAAGAAGATAAAAATACAAGAGAAAATTTAGAGGCAGTTTTAAAAGAATTAGAAAATAAAGAAAAAGAAAAAAATAAAGACAAAAACGAAAATAAAGATAAACAGGACAATAAAGATAAAGATAAAAACGAAGATCAAGATAAAAAAGAGAAAGAAAATAAAAATAAAGATGATAAATCTAAAGAAGAAAAACCACAAGATAAAGAAAGTGAAAACAAAGATAAAAAAGAGGAACAAAACAAAGAAAAAGAAGATAAAGAAGATAAAAATAAAGCAGACAAAGAGAAAAAAGATTCTAAATCAAAAGAAGAAAAAGAACAAGATGAAAAACAAAAATCAAAAAATCAAAATGAAACTAAGCCACAAATGAGTGATGAAGAAGAGCAAAAATGGCTTAACAAATTAAATTTAAATCAAAAAACATATCTTTACAGACTAAATAAACAAAATCAAAATGAGGCAAATATCGATGAAAAACCTTGGTAAACTTTTAATATTTTTAATACTTTTTCCACACACTATCTATGCCGGAGTTAAAGCAAGTGTAGATGCGACAACTGTTGAAATGGGTGAGATTGTCACTTACTCTTTAACCCTTAGTGGCGATGATATAAAAAAACCAAATATTACAACTCTTTGTGGAGAAGATATTATAGCTACGGGAGCACAAACTAATATACATATGATAAATGGTTCTGTTAAAAAAACTCAGAGATTAACATATCAATTTATTCCTCAAAAATCTTGTGAAATAAAACCAATAGAGGTAAATATCGGTGATAAAAAAGAGTTTACAAATAAGATAAATATTGAAGTAAAAGAGCAAGTAATATCTGCAAATAGTGATTTTATATTAACAA
>JAMOMX010000074.1 GCA_027066935.1 Sulfurimonas sp.
TGACACAGCGCTATAAACTTCATGATTTTTCTGATAATGAAATTAAAGATATTGTTTTTAGATATAAACAAGAGTTAGAAGAGTTAACAGAACATAAAATATTTACATATCGTGCAGGGGGATGGTGTATACAACCATTTTCGAAAATTAGACAAGCTTTAGAAGAAAATGGATTATGGTTAGATAGCACATTATTTAATAATGGAAGTGCTCATAATAATACGCATTCATATAACTTTAAAAATATGCCACAAAAAAGTGAATATCGATTTGAAGATGATCCGTTAATAGAAACAGAGGACGGTTATTTTATGGAGGTTCCTATTAGTAGTTATAAAATATCGCCATGGTTTTATTTAAAAACATATTTACTGAATAAGCTTGGTAGAAAAAGATATAGTATATACGGAGATGGTATGGGATTGCCTTCGGGCTCCTTATGGGATAAAATTAAAATTCTGATGTATACAACAGAAGTACCCGTTTCAATGGATGGATATAAGTCTCTTTTGTTGCAAAAAACCTTGGATACTTTTCAGCAGACTCATCAGAAAAACTTTGTTGTTATTGGACATAATAAACTCTTAAATAGTTTTTCTTTAGAAATGTTGGAACAATTTATTAAGAATAATCATAAAAAAAACAACTTTACTACATACTCTAATGAATATTTAAATTTAAAGAAAGAGTATGCTCAATAAATTCGGACTGTTGAGTATACTCTTTGTGATTATTATCATAAGTTTTCTTGTTATGAATTTAGGAAGTTTTTTTGATATTACTAAAAAACCCGAAAAGACAGATGTAATAGTATGTCTCGGTGGTGGTGGTATTGAACGTTTAACAAAAAGTCTTGAGTTATACTTGAAAGGCTATTCCAAATCAGATAAGTTGGTTTTAACTGGTACTACAAGATTCAATAAAAAAGAAAATAAAATTGCTTTTTTTATGAGACATGGTATCCCGAGAGAAAAAATTATTTTTTTGAAAGGTACCTCTAATACAATGTATGAAGTTCTGATTTTAAAAAATTATTTATTGAAAAATAATATGAAAAATGTTACTTTCATAACAGATCCTCCACATTCACGAAGAATTATATTCTTAGCAAACACTATTGCTAAGTATACACGTGATGGTCTGTCTTGTTTTGTAGTAGGAAGTGATGTTGCATGGTGGAATAAAGAGTCTTATTATGACAATAACAAAGCAATTCGTTTTGTTATTTCTGAACTACTTAAACTACCATTTAATTATATTGTCTATGGTATCATTAAGCCATTAGGATTATATGAACCATTAAAAGAGAATATCGGTGGTCTCATGTATTTCATTAAACATAATATACAACGACTTTTGGTATAGTATACTGTCACTAAAAATCAGACAACGATAATGAACAAGAACTTCAACATTTTATTCTAAGAAGGCTAAAGTAGTACAATAACAACGCTACCGGATCAGGTAGTATATTACTGCAGGTACCCAGGGAAATGTCAAAGGGCAATCTGTCCACCTCGTACACATCACACGTAGTCACTACCGGACTTACTGTTCCAATAGTTATATCCACTAAAGAAGTAGACATCCCATGCTGTACTGGTCTCAGAAGCAGCAGTAGTCGAAGACCAATAATAACTTGAGGCAGCATTGACAAAACCGTTTCCAGCATTCATATACATCGCAGGATAGTAGGTGCTCTCATCAGTGATCATATAGAATTAACATTAGGTAGTCGCCAGTCTTGTACTCCGGCAACATCTAACGCTTCACAATAGGCTATTGCCTCACTCCAGTCTTTTTTGTTATTGGCATTTTTGACGCTGACATCATCCTGCCATGTCAGGTTAGTGGCATCATCATAAACGGTCTGGGTGACACTATCTCTGATGTATGCTCCCAATAAAAGCATACTAACGCTCATCATAAAAAGGATTACTTTCATGTATTACTCCTACTTTTTGTATTAAACGGTAACTGTCGGCGCATTTTACATGTACTACAAAAGAGGCTTTCAGCGTCAAAAACTCCTTAATTTCTTCAAGATTCATGCTGCCTCTTAAGACTTTATAACACTCCAAGTATTGCATTTTTTTCTGCTTGAAGTTTTTCACAATACACTGTCTTAACAATATATAGTTAAAGCGAATCACATCACCTAAAAAGTCTGAACATTTTGACTATTGTTGTACACGTTTACTCATCGACTGAACTCCTTTGCCTTTTCTGTTATTGTAAACATCAAAAATAAATTGACATTTATAAAAAAGTTTAATCATCTTCGCTAACAGATGATGCACCACTCTCTCTCTAAAATTTGCTTCAAAAATTTCACGCATTTTAAGTGAATGGGCTACGAAATAGATAGCATTAAGCATATTACATTTATTGATTACACATGCTCTGTACACTTCGTAGATTGATGCAACCTCAAACATTATTTTACGCTCCGCCTCGCACACACCACACAAAGTGACTAGAGGTCTTATGGTACCAAGAGTCAGTGCCAATAGAGAAGTGGACAACCCACGCATAACTGGTGCCAGGAACAAGAACAGTCGAAGACCAATACCGCATTGAGATAACATTGGCAAATATGGGGGTCAATAGCAGGGTTAGTACGACTTTTGTCGGTAATGCTTGCCAGCTCTTTTCGTGTGAGCAGGTACCAATCGCTTTTACCATCAAGTACCAGTGATGCACAGTAGCTATCTGCTTCTATCCAGTTTAATAGAGAAACGACAATATTATCTTGCCACTGCAGGCCTGTGGCATGATCCATTACCGTTCCACTCACATTGTCTCTTGTGTACGAGCGGGTACGTCCAGCTTGGTAGGTACCGTCGTCTCCGGTTTCATAGACCGTGTGGTCTGCCCTGTTTTCACAACCGGGTCATCGGCTAGTAACAGTGCCGCCGCGGCTATAAATATTACATGTAATTTATGCATTAGCGCTCCTTTTTTAACGTACTTCACTGCTCTTACGACGATGCAGTAACATTACTGCAAGAGTGTAATGAAGTGTAACGGTAAATCATAACACTCTAATATTAACTAGAATCCTCACTGTTTTAGTCATAATTCTTTTTAACAATTCATTATTGTGTTATGTTATACTCTTGCCTATTAAGTATCATCCTAAGATGAAGAATTGTACGTTATGAAAAATATTTTTACGCCTCAAGACACCTTTAAACCCGATGAGTGGATATTTCACTATAAAGTCACAGCACTGCTGATTATCTCTTTAATTATCGGTACCTATATTGTCTGTTTTGCTCTCTACCGTATTGCCCAACACAACTATATTGCAGGTGGTTTTGAACTTATTTTTGGGTTCTTTTTATTGACTGCTTTTGTGATATTGCGTAAAAACAAACAGTACTATATGCTACTTTCAAAAATATTTTTTGTATTCTCCTTTATAGTGCTGATTATTCTCTTTTTTTATATTCCTGATGAAACAACACGTATTCATTGGGTTCCCGTTACCTTGGTGCTGGTTTTTTTTCTATTAGATTACAAAGGCGGTATTTTTTTTCTAGCGCTATATATTATGTTTATTCTCTATCTAATGGTTACCCATGATGGTTATACAAGAGTTGAATATATTACTTGGATCAGCTCTCTCTCTGCCCTTGCATTAATCATGTACTACTATGAAAAAGTCAAAGAGAGGGAGAAGTCTTCACTCATCAATTATGCTTCAGCACTGTATGATGAAGTTCAAAAACACACCAAAACACTTGAGAAAAAAAATAT
>JAMOMX010000075.1 GCA_027066935.1 Sulfurimonas sp.
TCAAAAGATAGAGGGTGAGATAAACACCATAAAAAGTGAACTTACAAGAGATAAAGAGCAGAAAAAAAAGCTTCAATCCAAGATAGATGATAAAAATGATTATGAAAAACTAAAAGCTTTCATGTCAGAGTTCAAAAACAAAATCAACTCCCAAATAGCCCCAAGAATCAGCCAGTTAGCTAGTGGGATGTATGCGAGTATAACAAGAGGAAAATACCAACACATAGAAGTAAACAATGAGTTTGACTTCTTTATCTATGATGATGGTGTGAAGTACCCGATAGAACGATTTAGTGGTGGAGAAGTAGACTTGGCAAACTTGGTGCTTCGTATCGCTATATCTAAAACTTTGAGTGAGCTTAGTGGCAGTGGTGGAGTAGGGTTCTTGGCATTTGATGAAGTGTTTGGAAGTCAAGATGAAGAGAGACGATTTGAAATCATGGAAGCATTTCATACGATAAAAGAGCAGTATAGACAGATATTTTTGATATCTCATGAGAGTGAGATAAAGGAGATGTTTGAGAGGGTTATAGAACTTTAAATAAAAAAAAAGTTAATTGTTGCTACAAAGATATTATACGAGGAAATAAAATGAAAACAGAATTACCAGATAGTCATGGACTAACTCAAACTATGCTTGATACGCTTGTTCCTCATTCTGATGGGAAAGTTTCATTAACAAATATTCAATATAAAGCCTTAGAAGAAGGTGTAGCTCAAGGTCAGAGTTCGTTAATAGTTTCTCCAACTTCTACAGGAAAGACCCAGATAGCCATTTGGGCAATAGCTCAGAATATTGAACAGGGTATTAATGCAGTTTATTTAGTTACGCATAGGTCACTTGCAAAACAAAAATTTAATGAATTTAAAGAAATGTTATTGGATACATACTTAGATGGAGATAAAACTGCATTAGCTATTTCAACAGGCGATTATTCTATGGATGCTAATGGTGAAGCTCTGTCCTCTCCTTTAGAGGTTCCTCTTCTTATTGCTACATATGAAAAATATTTAGCTTTATTATCATCAAGTGGTGTTCCTTCAAGTATGTCATCCACAGCTATAGTTTGTGATGAAATACAATATGTTGGAGATAAAGGTCGTGGACAAAATATTGAAGTATTATTAACACTTTTATTAAATGCAAAATGGAAACAATTTATAGGTTTGTCAGCTGTATTGAAAGAGGAAGATGCAAAAGAATTAGCAAATTGGTTAAAGATTAAATTAATCTATAATACAGAGAGGGAAAAACATCTTTCTTATGAACTATGGACAGAAGATAAAGTAATACATGCAAATACTGAAACTCCAGGTGAAATAAACACAATAAATAGAAAAAATAATATATCGACATTAGACATTGTTGATAATTTATTAAATGAGACCAATCCACCGACCCCAATTATTGTTTTTTGTATGAAAAAAGATGATATATATTCACTTTCAGAAGAGTTTCTTAATCGAAATAAATTATCACCTATTCAAAAAACATTTGATTTTGACAATTTACCCACAACATCTGTTAATGAGTTTTTAAATGAATCACTGGTTAAAAAGATAGCGATTCATAGTGCAGACCTTCTCGATGAAGAGAGAGAAATTGTAGAACTTCAAGCAACTAATGGAGAAGTAAATGTGATTTTTGCAACTTCTACATTAGCAGCTGGAGTAAATTTTCCTTTTGGGGCAGCTATATTTCATACATGGACACGTTGGGACTTTGAACAAAAAAAGCATTTACCAATTGATACTGCTGAATTTCATAATATGTCTGGTCGTGTAGGTCGTATGGGTTTTGAACATGAGTATGGGAGAATAATATTTTGTGCTAATTCTCCTCATCAATTACGTACTAGTAAGAAATTTTTAATTGTTGATAATATGCCGACTTTAATATCACGTATATCTACAAATAGGTTTGATCAATTAGGACTACAGTTAATATCATCTAATTTATGTCAGACAAAAGATAGTGTAGTAAAATTGATTAGTACAACATACAGTGCTTTAAAAGAAGAAACACAAAATACAAAATCTTTTTTAACATGGCCATCTCAAATTAACAGTAATTTAAAAATACTTTCAGATGAAAAATTAATTTTAAGTAATGAGGAAAATGTCAAAGCTACGGCAATTGGAAAAGCTATTGCATTTAGTGCACTACTTCCTGAAACAGGAGTTTATTTGTTAAAATATATGGCTTCCAGGTATAATGATTTTTTAGAAAGTGAAAATAATGACAATGTTTTGTTTTCAATAATACATGCATGTTATTCATCTCCAGAATTTTCAAAAACACGTTTTATTCCATATCAACTTGAAAAAGGATTGCTATTTAATGCTGATGATTTTTCATATTTATTATCTGAGTCTAATTGGGAAAACAATGTAAAGCCTGTTAATGCTACATTCTTAACTATGGAATGGATTAATGGAAAGGAATTAGCTGAACTTGAAAAATATTCTTCTGGGTTAAGAGCTGGAAACTTATACGAATTGTTTCGAAATTTATCTTGGATTCTTCAAGGGGTGTCTTCTATCCTTTTTGCTGCAACAGATATAAGGGTTTCAAATAGTAGCCAGCCTGATTACATTGTTGCACTAGGTAATGATGGATTATTTAATTTACGTAAATTAGTAAGATTAATTCGTCAATTAACCTTTCGTGTATCAGAGGGGTTGCAAGAAGATGTTTTATGGATGAAATCCTTGCATTTAGTTAATACTACATACAATTTGACAAGAAATGAAATATTATCATTAAGGAATGAGTCTTTTTCATCACCAGAACAACTTATGTTGGGTTCAAGAGATGCAGATGCTATTAGGAATAAAGTTTTTGCTAAGATTAAGCCACATCCTCAAGTCAAGTCTAATTGGTTACGGGATACATGTAAGGAATGGAAAAGTAAGCAGAGACTTAAAGCAAAAGAAAAGCATTCTAAAAGAGCTAAGAATAATTTGTTAGAAGGTGTTATAGAAGCTTTTTATGAAGATAGAGGAGTGGAGTTTGAAAGTATATTTGAAAAAGTATTAAGTATCTTAGATATAGATTTTGATAAACTTGATTCTAATAAAACTGTTGGTGCTCCAGATTATCTTTTGAAATTAAAAAAATCTCCTCATTTAGTGTTTGAATTAAAATCTAAAAAAGGGAATAATTTAGTTGATTATAATGGTGCTACAGAAGTTCTTTCTGCATCAGAAATACATGGTTATAAAGATGCATTTTGTATTACATTATGCCACCCAGGTGTCGATCCTAGTGTCCCATCTGGAATAACAAAGTGTGGAAGACTTTCTGTAGTTGAAAGCCATGATTTGGGCGAAGCTTTTATTAGAATTATGGAAGGTCGTTTAACACAAGAACAATTTTGGCATTGGATTACAACACCTGGACAAGCGTTAGCCTCGGATCTTCCATTTAGAGAAAATTAAGATGATTTTTGCACCTTTCAGTGTTTTTACTGAAAGTGTTTCATATTGGTTATGCTCTCGGAGAATTAGCTTGTTAGTTTTTGTTTAGGTTAGAAGTTTTGTAACAACTCACCCCCAAATATAAATAAAGACCATCAAATATTTGTTTAAAACTCCAGCCATCAATCTTGTAAAAAAACTTTCAAAATTCATTCTAAATAATTCCTTTTTAAAGCCTATAAATATGGGTTTTTAGCTACAATTATACATATAAAAAGAGAGGTGTTTAGTTTGAAAAAAGCTCAAGTAAAATATATATTTTCTATGAAGTCAAAAGA
>JAMOMX010000076.1 GCA_027066935.1 Sulfurimonas sp.
TTAATCCAAGGAATAAAATATGGCAACAATTGAGATAAATGGACAAAACCATGAGGTATTAACATACACATCACAAGCATATGGGGTAGCAACAGCAGCAGCTAATTTAGCAGTTCAAACTTCAAGTCACGACAAAAGATGCCCGGGTGAAGTTGAAAAAACTTTATCCTACTATTATTGAAACTAAGAACATCTCTTTATGAGTGGTGGGGTACTAGTAATACAACAAATAAACCATGGCTGTTTCATACTAACAAGTTTTTCTGCTTCGTCACCTTGAACTCGATTCAAGGTCTAGTTTTTACTGCATTTTATATTAGATTCCCAGTCAAGCTGAGAATGACTGAACTAATAAGCTTAGTATGAAACAGCCGTGACAAATAAACGCTTATGGAGATGAAAATGATATGCACAACATAAAAAACAATGATATTCAAAATAATGAAGAACTTATGAATATTGTTAGTAGTGCTTGGAATGATTTTATTTTATTGGGTTAATGTGAAATATTAGATTAGATTCTGGGTCAAGCCCAGAATGACGAAAGTGCAAGCTTTGTTATCATCAAAATTTTTATTTACCTGTATAATTAGCACCTGTTACTTTGCCGTATTCATTTACAAATACATAAAGAGTTTGTTTATTTTTATCTTTGATTTGGTTGTTGTTGTAGGTTATCACCCATTCATTTTTAGAGTTAAATTTCTTTTTTTTCATATTTGAAATAGAGATATTTGACCAACTTTTATTGATTTTTTTGTTTTCTACTAGTTTTTCAAGTTTTTGATTTGCTGTTTTTTCAATAACAGATTTTTTTACTTTTTCTTGTGTATGATTGTGTCCGTGACCATGACCATCATCATGAGAGTGACCGCTACCTGCGTGAAGTGTAGTTAAACTAAGTGTTAATGTTATAGCTGTTGCTTTGATTAATTTTTTCATTTTTTTCCTCTTATTTAATATATTTATAAACTATCGTGTGTATAGTTTTTTTGTTCAGCTTCTTTCATCTCTAAATGGATATGATAGTGCTCATCTTTGTTAAATCCAAACTCCTCTTCATGCGTTGTATGTAGATAACCATGCAGTTGCATCAAAAGTAACATAAAACCAGCAAACATCAATGCGTGGTTGGTTATTTTACTAAATCTTAAAAACGATGTTGTTTTTCTCCATAGTGTTAACACAAAAAGCATAACAATTAAAGCAAGAATTTGTCCAATTTCTACACCAATGTTAAAGGAGATTATTTTTACTAACATATCCCAGTTTTGCTCACCGAGTGGGAGTTGTTGTAATCTTGTAGAGAGACCAAATCCGTGAATTAGACCAAATATAAATATCATCATTAATAAATTTGGAGACTTAACACCTAAATAATTTTGAAACCCTTTGTTGTTATCAAATGCTTTATATATAACACTGATGGCAATAACTGCATCAACCAAATAGTAATTTGCATTTATACCCATAAAGGTTGCAAATATCAAAGTGATACTATGACCTATTGTAAAGATAGTTACAAATTTTATGATGTCCTTTGTTGTTGTAAGAAAAAATACAACACCAAAAAGGAATAACAGATGATCATAACCTGTTAACATATGGGTAGCACCTAGCCATATATAACGAAGGTTTCCCCCATCAATCATCGCTTGTATATCTGCTTCTGAAATTCCATGTGCATAAAGTGATGGTGTAAATAAATAGCTAATAAAGATAATACTAATAATGTTTTTCAATATATTTAATCCATTTTATTGATGATTTTTAATTGCGTGAAGTATATCACAAGTTAAAAAACTATATAGCTCAAAAATCATGTTATTATTCTTTTAAGTAAGTTATTTATGTTAACTTACTTAACAATAGAATAAGGCAAAAGATGAATATGGCGCAAGCAATAGATAAAATCATATCTGATTTTATAGATTTAGGTAAAACAGAGTGTGGAATTAAAATTAAGAAAGAAACATTGAATTTTGCAAGAAAACCTTTAGAAGATTTTTTAGAGTGTATAAATAGCTTTAATATAAGAGAATTTTATAAAAATTCTGATAGTGATAGCTTGACATACTCAAATGTTTGGGGCAGAGGTCAAAAAGAGTTTCTTGTAACATTACAGTTTACAGGTCCTAGATGCAGAGTTGGGTTTTATAAACAAAAAAAAAGTGAAATTTCATTAATAGATATGCTACAGCAAAAAACTATAGATAATAATGACATCACTTTTTTTGAAGTTGGTTTAAAAAAGAGTGTTTTTACTCTTGCTCAATAGTTTTTTCTTCATGATGTATCGGTTTCATTGCTGGAAACAACAATACATCTCTAATGCTATGCTCATTAGTTAAAAGCATAACAAGTCTATCTATCCCTATACCTTGTCCTGCTGTTGGAGCCATGCCATATGAAAGTGCATCTATAAAATCTTCATCCATCTCATGAGCTTCATCATCACCAGCATCTTTAGCATCAACTTGACCTTTAAATCTTTCGTACTGGTCTAATGGGTCATTTAACTCACTAAATGCATTTGCAATCTCACGACCAGCTATGAAAAGCTCAAACCTCTCAGTGATTGCAGGGTTTTCATCACTTCTACGAGCTAGTGGAGATATTTCAACTGGATATTCAGTTATAAAAGTTGGGTCTATTAGTTTTTCTTCAACAAACTCATCAAAAAGCTCCCCTTGAAGTTGTCCTAAGTTCATACCTGGTTTTACGGTGATATTTTTAGATTTTAAATAAGCTATTATTGAATCTTTATCGTTACATGATTCGCACGGAACTCCACCAACAGTTGTAAGTGACTCTATAAGTGGAAGCTCTGTAAAGTTTTCAAAATTAACTTCCATATCTCCATAAGGTAGACGAGTTGGAAGATTAAGATGCTCAAAAAGGTATTGAAAATACTCTTTTGTAATCTCTATTAAATCTTTGTAAGTTTTATATGCCCAGTAAAATTCTATAGAGGTGAACTCTGGATTATGAGTAGCATCCATACCTTCATTTCTAAAGTTACGGTTAATCTCAAATACTGCTTCAAATCCACCAACTATAAGGCGTTTTAGGTAAAGCTCTGGTGCAATTCTTAAAAATCTATCAATTCCAAGTGCATTATGATGGGTTACAAATGGTTTTGCATTTGCTCCACCAGCAATTGGATGCATCATAGGAGTCTCTACTTCTAAAAATCCTTTTTCTTCAAAAAAATGTCTTGTTAAAGAGATTACTTTTGAGCGAGTTTGAAATGTTTTACGGACTTCAGAGTTCATGATAAGATCAAGATATCTTTTTCTATATCTAATCTCTTTATCTGTAACACCATGAAATTTTTCAGGAAGAGGAGCGATAGCTTTAGTTAAAAGTTTTAAAGCAGTTGCATGGATAGATAGTTCACCTTTTCCAGTTACAAATGGATAACCTGCAATCTCTACAATATCTCCTACTTCAATGTTCTTTTTAAAAGTATCGTTGTAAAAACCCTCTGGTAAATTATCACGAGCAATATACGCTTGTAACATTCCACTTTCATCTTCTATTTTAATAAAACTAGCTTTTCCCATAATACGAAAAAATTTAATACGACCACTTACTATATAGTGTCTATTTTCATCTCTTTTATTTTCTTTGTTTTCAATGTCAGAGTTTACATTTAAAAATTTATCAATAGTTGTATTTCTTTTACACTCATTTGAGTATGGATTAAAACCAGCATCTCTTAAAAGCTGTGC
>JAMOMX010000077.1 GCA_027066935.1 Sulfurimonas sp.
TATAAATATAAAATAGTTGAATTAGAGCCTAAAAAAGCAACTTTAGAGCTTTTAAATTCAGAATTATCAGAAGTAAAAGCTAAAAGAGATTTACATATTGGGTGGTGTAAAATCGATATTAAAAGTATTGAAAAAATCCTTCCAAGTTTAAGTGAGATTGGAGTAAAAAAGATAACTTTTATAGATTGTGAACGCTCACAAAGAAATATCAAATTAGATTTTAAAAGATTTGATAGAATTTTAGAAACTTCAATGCAACAATGTGGCTCAACTCAAAAAATAGAGTTAGAGAGATCAAAAAGTTTAGAAGAGTTTATAAAATTAAACCCAGATGCTAAAGTGTTTGATTTTGCAGAAAAAATACTGCATAGCGAGGATGAGATAAAAACTGTAATCATAGGTTGTGAGGGTGGCTTTTCCTCTAAAGAAAAAGAGTTTTTTTCATCACTTGAAGTTTTTAGACTAGATACTCAAATGGTTCTTCGGAGTGAGAGTGCTGTTATGGCAGTTGCATCTAAGCTTTTACTTTGAGGGAGATCCTGAATTAAGTTGAGGATGATAAAGTGCTTTTGGAATGTTCTGTGTTTAAAGTCAAGTAAAACTATAATTTAAGATAAGTTTATATCTATTAGGTTTATGCTTTTACATACTATATAAAATCTGTAATTATGTGATGGCTTAGAGATGAATTTAGTTTTATAATATAGAGACTGGAAATTTGGTTATTTCACAGTCTCGTAATTTGAAAGTGGTATCTATTATAGAGAAGTGGTTGAAATATTGTCTAGTACATCAGACATCTTTACATTTTTACTTGTATAGATAGAGTTGTAGTTATATTGTAATGCAGCAGAAAATTGAGCTTTATCTTCAACCATTAAAAGTTCAGCTAGTGTATCTAAAGATTCACCATGACCAAAAGCGATCTCTTTTGCCAATATATCCATATTTGAAGCTACAAATTCTTCAGCTCTTTCATTCATAACAAACTTAGTTTTTTCACAACCTAATGTTCCTGAAGTGATACCAAAAGTTTGATTTCCTGAAGTAGCATTAGTAGTTGCTTGAAGGGCAAGCAACACAGCTGATGAGTCATCTTTGATTATCATTGAACCAAGACCACATCCTGTTTGAGAGTTTACGCCTGCAAATGCAGTTGAACTTAAAGCAATTATAGCAGCTAGACTTATTAAAATTTTTTTCATATATTATCCTTTTAGATTAATGTTGCGTTAATTCTATAACTATTTATCTTAAGAGTTTATTAATACCACAATAACTTCATACTAAACTAGACAATAAGCTAAATTACTCTACTGCATCTTAGCTTAAAAATAAAAATTTAACATAACTTTGAATGTTTCTTCATCTTGATTAATTTTATCAATGTATCTTGATTTATAGTTATACTTAAATTTTAACTCTAGATTTTGAGATAAATTTATACTTTGTGATAGGTTTAGTAAATATTGTATTTTTGAATCATCATATATTCTACTAGTACCTTCAATATTTATATTTGTCCAAGAAAAATCATCAATTATCAATCCAATACTACTTCCAATACCGAAAGAAATTCCATTATATAAATATGCAAATGGATCAAACATTGTATATATATATCCTATTTTTGATCCCCAACTAAAACCAAATCCAGCGCTAGCCAAAAAGTTTGCTTGATTGTCTTGTAAAATATCTCTATCAAAACCAAATTTTGTTCGCCAAGATAAACTATCAAAGAATTCACTTCTTTGCGCAAGCGACACAATAGAAAGTATTGTAGCTTCTTCTATTTGAAATATTTTTTCATTTTTTATTTTTGAATATGACAATTCTAAGTTCAAAAATTCAATTTGAGTCCCACGCAAAAAACCATGTTGGATATCTTCTAAATCATGATATCCTGGACGGATACCAATAAAGCCAATTTGTTCTTTATCTCTAAAACCAAATCCTGAGGTAACCCTTATTGCCCTATGACTTTCTATGGGATTCGGTGGTATATTAAATTCCAGTATTTTACCTTTTGAAAGGTTTGCTCTTGCCATAGATAAGCTGTAAAATAATTTTAAATAATCTTCTTTATTCATTGAATTTTTTTTATATGAGTACTCTAAAAATTCAATTGCAGCTTCAAAAATATATTGCTTTTGCTCAAGTTCAATTGACTTGTCGTCTAATAGATATTGTAAACTTATTTCACCATTTAATAATTTTTTTGGTATTATTAAATTATTAGAATTAAGCAGTTTCTCATACTTTAGCAATACAGTTCTTTTTGAAGGACGATAATATTTTTGAGAAATCAGGCCCTCCTCTTTTAAGGCATGAATAGTTTCAAGAGGCATCACTTCAAAATAAAAATATTTCCTAAGACTAATACTAGGTCTTGCTGATTCAATAAGCCAAAGCATGTTATACGAACAATTTTCAGTTAAAAAATAATAGTGTGAATTTGTACCATTTAATTCCCATATATGATCTAACATTATTTTAGTTTCTTCTTCATTTAAATTTAGATCATATTCCCAAATATCGCGTTGTTCACCGTCTCGATACTCTTTTAATTTTTCATAATATGGCAATAATGAGTATTTTCCATAATAACCACCAAAAAGACCTTTTATGGCAAATGAAAAACCATTTTCTTTTTTTGGATCAGCATCAGCAGCATAATTTACAGCATATGATAAAAGTTTAGAATTATGCTTAGAGTTTATTCTTAAAAAGGTATGTCCAAACATTGAAGCGGGAGAATTTATGTGAGCTGCTGGAAAAACCATAGTGGCGGATGTTGGTTCTAATTTCTTCATAACCAAATCATAATCTTTACAAACTACGCTTGGTAAATTATCAATATTAAGTTTTTTAACTAACCATTTTTTTCTAGCAGGAAACTTACAAGCTGTAGAGTTGTCATCAAAAATAGATTCATTTGTTAGCGCGTCTATCGTAGCTTCAAGTTCTGCATTTGGATCTATATGCCCATTATCAGCAAAAAAGAAATTTGGATCATCTATCTCACTTTCTCCATCACTAAAATGTAATAAGATATGCCAATATCTTTGATTCGATAGATCTAATTCTTTGGCACGATGTTTATATATCTCACTTGAGGCAAAAATATTGATTGATAATATAATAAGGAGGATTGATTTAATTAATATGAAGTTTTCCTATACGTTCCTAAGTTTTGTGACTGTGAAATAACCACAGTCCCATTGCCTAAAAGCAACTTTTATTTTATAATTATACATTTTTTATTTTTAAATACAAATATAAAATTATTTTCTAAAAAATCCCATATCCTGTTTTTATTAGCAATTTTTATTCCTACTTTTTGATTTTCAGTGGAGAGTTATGGGAGGTGGTAATTTCAACCTTGATTTGGAATCTAAATTTAGGTATAATTCTGTTTCTAAAAAATCCGCACCCATACGGATTAAAAAAATATATAGATATTCGCAAATTACCGAGTATCAAAAGGCAAAAAAATGAAAAAAGATCTTCATCCTAACTTAGTAACTTGTACAGTAACTTGTGCATGTGGAAACAGCTTTGAAAATAAAAGTCAAAATGATACAATGAGAATTGATATTTGTAGTGAATGTCATCCATTTTTTACAGGTTCTGAGCGTATGGTAGATACTGCTGGAAGAATTGAGAAATTCAACGCACGTTACGCTAAAAAATAGTTAGTATGATAGATGGTAATTTCTTTTGCTATCTTTAGTTCCAACACCAATTGGAAATATAGGCGATATATCACTTAGAGCGATAGAGCTTTTAAGTGATGCAGATATACTTCTTTGCGAGGATACTCGTGTTACAAAAAAACTAATCCATATTTTAAAAGAGCGTTATAACACTACTTTTAAAGAAAATCAAGAATTTATTCCACTTCATTCACATAATGAAAAATCTTTTGTTGAAAAATTAGAACCATCTTTTTTTGAGCAAAATGTTATTTATGCAAGTGATGCTGGTATGGCTGGAGTGAGTGACCCTGGACAACTTTTAGTTCGTTACTGCATTGATAATGATGTTAAGTATGATGTTATACCAGGTGCAAATGCAGTTTTAACAGCTTTTGTAGCTAGTGGATTTGTAGAGACACAAATGCTATTTTGGGGATTTTTACCACATAAAGGTAAAGATAGAGCAGCATCTTTACAAGGTGCTTTAAACAATGGTTTTACAACAATTCTTTATGAATCTCCACACAGATTAGAGAAATTTTTAAATGAGATGAAAGAATTAGAGCCAACTAGAGAGATATTTTTAGCAAAAGAGTTAACAAAAAAATATCAAAGATATGTTAGTGGTTATGCTAATGATATTTTAAAAAAACTAGATGGAAATTTTCGTGGAGAGTGGGTAGTTGTTATTAAAGCAAATATTGCTCAAAATCCAAGTGCCATAACTCAAAAGGATATATTATCATTAGATATTCCAAAAAAATTGCAGGCAAAACTGATTTGTAAAATAACAAACGAAAATACAAAAGCTTGTTATAAAAGGTTGCTGAGTCTATAAACTTAATGGTGAAGTTGATTTTTTTTCATAGATGGGACTTAAAGTATTAAAATTTATTTAGATTTTTTTATTAAACTTAGTAGCAAGGATTGCTAAACCAAAACGTAATAATCTTTTTAGGTGAGTAAGATTGCAAAGAGACATTTTTGTATAATACCAAAGTATTTGAGGTCTTTTGTAAAAACCTGTAAGAATCTCTTGATACTCTTTATCTAATTCCTCTTCAGTGAACCCCTCCGCTTTATATACAAAATTCATACCATTTAATCTCTCCCAATCTGACTCTATAATAGATGCACCATAAAGTTTTCTGTATATTGGAGAACCAGGATATGGTGTAAATTTTGAGAGATTCATAGTTGTTAGAGGTATATTTTTAACAAACTCTTTTGTTTCATTTATAGTTTCTTGAGTTTCACCAGGGTAGCCTAACATCAACAAGCCTTTTACCCGTATTCCAACTTCATGAGTCCATTTTACAGCTTGGATAGCTGTTTCTACCTTTTGAGATTTTTTCATCTCATCTAAAAGCCAATCAGATCCACTCTCTAATCCAAAACTTATCTCCCAGCATCCAGCTTGCTTCATCAAAGCTAATGTACTAGGCTTTACAGTATTTACTCTTGCTGTACAAGACCAAGTCATATCTATTGGGTTTTTGATTAAAAGTTTTGAGAAGTCTTGAACTCTTTGGTTGTGTGCTACAAATAAATCATCTATAAATTGAAGATGCTTTATTCCATAAGTTTCACTTAGATGTTTCATGATATCATAAACTCTTTGTGGAGAGTTATAACGAATTTTTGCGCCAAATGTAGAAGTATCACAAAATTCACAAAGAAATGGACAACCGCGTGAAGCTGAATATGTAGCAACAGGTGCGCGGGGATAATCATAAATAGCTGGTAGATATGCCTCTGGAAATTTTGGTAGTAAATCCCAAGCTGGCATAGGTAGTGAATCTAAATCTTCAATATCTTTAGGTCTTTGTGTCCGTCTTATGGAGCTATCTTTATCTCTATAGATAATTCCATCAATATTCTCTAAGGATTTTTTATTTTCAATACTATAAAGTAGCTTTTCTAAAATCAATTCACCTTCATTGATTACAGCTACATCAAAGTCACTAAATCTATCCATTGTTTCATAACCCATTGATGACATATGTGGACCACCAACTAAGATTATTATTTCAGGTGCTCTCTTTTTAATAATTTGTGCAATTATTCCAGCATTAAAAACACCAACTGTAAAAAGGGTAATACCAATAAACTTTGGTTTTTTTTCTAGTAAAATATGTGCAACTTCTTCTGGGGAGTAGTTTTCTAAATCACTCTCAATTATCTCTGTTTCATAGCCAATCTCTCTTGCCTTTGCTGCAAGAAGTAAAAGACCGATAGAGGGTGACCTATTTGTAATGTGTCGTAAAAAATCAGTCCCCTCTGTCGCTTGAGTATAGGGAGGATTTACAAATATTATCTTACCCATTTATACTCTTTAATTATTGATATTTCTTAAAAATAAGTGAAGTATTTATCCCACCAAAGGCGAAATTATTGTTCATCACTATGCTTACATTTTTAGTAGTATTTTTACCTAAAACATTTATGGGTGCACAATCAGGATCAAGTGTTTTAAAATTCATAGTCTTTGGAAGAAATGATTCACGCAATGCCATCAAACAAATAATACTCTCAACAACACCACAACCACCAAGGAGATGACCCATATGACCCTTTGTACTACTAATAGGGGTATTTGAACCAAAAAGTGAATAAGTAGCGTGACTCTCAGCAATATCACCACGAGCAGTTGCAGTTGCATGAGCATTGATATACTCAATATCATCTGCATTTAGGTTAGCATCATCAAGTGAACTTTGCATAACTTGACTCATACCCTCTTTTGAGGGTGTCGTTATATGAGAGCCATCACATGAAGTTGCATAACCTATAATCTCTCCATATATTTTAGCACCACGCGCAAGTGCATGTTCTAACTCTTCTAAAACGATAGCCCCACTTCCCTCACTTACAACTAAACCATCACGTGATTCATCAAAAGGTTTTGAAGAAAGATGTGGTGCATCTGCATGTTTTGTAGAAGCTGCTGCCATTACATCAAATACACCAGCTGAGAGATAGTGATGTTCTTCACTTCCACCACAAATCATAATATCACTCATTCCGTACTTAACACTCTCATAGCCAGCACCAATACCTTGAGCTGAAGATGTGCAAGCTGAACAAGTTGGAATATTACGACCTTTAATACCAAACATTTGAGCTAAATTTGCAGCAACTGTATGACTCATCATCTTTAAAAATGCCATAGAGTTTTGACCTCGAAAACTCATTTTTTCTTTTACTTCAGGAACATACTCAAACATAGTTTCATTTCCACCCATAGTTGAGCCAAATGCTAAACCACAACGAGGCGTTGAAAGCAGTTCTTCACTAAGACCAGCATCAGATATAGCTTCTGTAGTTGATACTGCCGCTAATTGTGCTACACGCCCCATTGAACGACGATATTTTCTTGGAATTTTTTTTAAATCAACATCTTTTACAATTCCAGCTACTTTAGTACCAAGGTTTTTAATCTCTTCCCACTCAGGTATATAGACAATTCCTGATTTTTCATCTTTTAAACTCTCTAAAAGTTCATTATAAGAATTTCCTAGTGGTGAATTAAGACCTAAGCCTGTTATAACTACTCTTCTCATTTTATCTCCTTGAAATAATGCATTAAAATCTCAACACCTAAAAAAGCACCTATTAATCCAGGCGCTATAATATTCTCACCTGCAAAATATAAATTTTTAACTCTAGTTCGTGGCATTAAAACTGACAAACTTTTTTGTTTAGCTGAACAAAGCACACCATAAATACTACCCTCAACCCCATTAGAATAAAACTGTTTTGTCATAGGTGTTGAGCTGTCTAAGACCTCTATATTTTTAAAGCCTGATAACTCTTTTATACGCTTTAGATGAAATGCACACTCTTTTTCTTTTTTTATTTTATATTCCTCTTTTGAAAGGTTTTTATAATCTTTGTAGTAACTACCAGTAAGTATAGTACACACTGTCTTACCCTCATGTTCACGGGATGGTAAGATAGATATAAAATCCTCACTCTTATCTCCATAATAATAAAGATTTGAATTGATTTTTTCATCTATCAAACAAAAAATAGATATAAATGATGGTGACTCTTCTAGTTCATCTATATGTTTAGTATAGCGAGTTTGTTTTTTATTAAGTTCATTAAACATCATCATTGTAACTTTTGGATGGACACTAGAGATAATAGCATCATAAGAATTTTTTTTGCCATTACATATTAAAGCATTTACACCATTTTCATCTTGTAAAATCTCTGTAACTTCAGATTTAGTTTTGATGGTAGTTGATTTTAGGGAGTCTTTTAGAGCATTAATTATAGCTCCACCACCACCTTTTATTTTTTTTGTACCATCTAACATGTTTATAAATATTTTTGCATAAAAATCAAAAGATCCATTTTCAAAAAATACAGTTGAATAAAAAATTGTAAAATGTAAAAAGATTTTTCTTAATCTCTCATCCTCTATATCTTTCATAACTTCACCAATACTACGAGAATCAAC
Organism: Sulfurimonas sp.; assembly: GCA_027066935.1. Taxonomy (GTDB): domain Bacteria; phylum Campylobacterota; class Campylobacteria; order Campylobacterales; family Sulfurimonadaceae; genus Sulfurimonas. Next base: position 8,167 of record JAMOMX010000077.1, read on the forward strand.
TTTTACAAAACTTTCTGGTTGTGAAGATATTATGCAAGACTCATAACATGCTTCAAAAAAAGTCTCTATGTTTTTAGCTTCATGAGGAAAGTCTGATTGAAGTTTTTTTTTAAAATTTTGTGAACCATCAGGTATGATATACCTCTTGTCATTTAAAAACAAAGTGTCAAAGTTTTCTTCGTAATCTTCTAGCTTTAATCTATCTAAAAGCCCAAGAGAATCCATGGAGTTATATAAGTATTGGTCTTTTTCTAAGGCACCAGAGTAGTGAAATCCAATATCAAAAAGAACTTTCTTTCTCTTAAAAGAATCAAGAACTCCCCCAAGCTTATGTAGTCTTTCGTAAATAGTTGGGCAATAGCCTCTTTTTTCTAACATTAGTGCACATAACAGTCCACTTAAACCCCCACCTATTACGGCTATGTTCATCTAACCATACCACCACTGATGTTGATAGTTTCACCTGTTACATATGACGCTTTATCAGCTAAAAAATATACACATTCTGCTACATCTTTAGGCTGACCAATGCGCCTAAGAGGGATAGCTTTTTTCATATCTTTTAATGGTAGATCTTTTGTCATTTCAGATTCAATTAAACCAGGGGCTACCGCATTAACACGGATTTTGTAACGTGCAACCTCAGTTGAGAGTGCTTTTGTAAAAGCTATCATAGCACCTTTTGCAGCTGAATAATTTGTTTGACCTGCATTTCCAACTAATCCTGAGATTGACGCTACATTTATAATTGCACCGTTTTTATTTGTAATCATACTCTTTAGAACTGCTTTAGTTACATAATAAGTTCCATTTACAGATGTATCAATTACATCAGACCACTCTTCATCTTGCATAAGAAAAAATAAATTATCTTTTGTAATTCCAGCATTATTAACTAACACATCAATCTCTAAAGGTTCAACCGCAGAACGAACCTCCTCTTTGTTAGATATATCAAACTTTATAATTTCAGAGTTTAGTAATTTTGCTTGAATATCTTTAGCTTTTGTCTCATTAGTTCTGTAATTTAAATATACAAAATATCCATTATCATGAAAATATTTTGCACAAGCTTCACCTATTGCTCCAGTAGAACCAGTTATAAGAACTTTTTTCATATAAATTCACCATCTCTAATCATTTGATTTACTCTCTTTATATCAATATCCATTCTTCTATCATTAGTAAGTTTTTCAACCTCTTTTCTAATAGTGGTATAGTTTTTTTGTAAAAAGACTGAACACTTCTCTTTACCTCTTAAATCAACACCCTGAGCCATACCTAAAAGAGCGATGCTAAGCATATTTGTTAAATCTGGTAACTGTTTTGCAAAGTGAAGAGCTGCTGTTGTTCCCATACTTACTTTATCTTGGTTAAATGATTCAGTTGGGCGGGAATGAAGTGATGCAGGAACTGTATTCATAATAACATCAGCAGTTAGTGAACTTAGAGTTATCTGCATAGCTTTAAAACCATGGTGAGTTGATTTTTTATTTAACTTTAGAGACTCCCCTAAACCTTTGTTAAATTTATGATCAACTAAAAGTCCAAACTCTTTATCTAACAAGTCTGCTAAATTTCCAACACAGATACGCATAGTATCCATTGCGTGAGCTACATAACCACCATAGAAGTTTCCAGATGTATAAATTTTTTTACCAATAGGGTCAATTAGAGGGTTATCATTTACACCATTAATCTCTGTCTCAATCCATTTTTTAGCAATATCTAAGTTGTCATGAATTACACCTAAAACTTGTGGTGAGCAACGAATGGAATATCTATCTTGGATATTTTGTTCAGCTTCTAGGTGAAAGTTCTCGTATCTGCCAAATGCTTCATGAGTTAGCTTAGAGTTTTCACATTTTTTTAGAATGTTTGCTGCAGCATTTTTTTGCCCATCAAAAGGTTTTGACTCATGAACAAATGGTTCAAGTGGAGTGATATCACAAAGGAGTAACTCAAATATAGATGCTACAAAACTCTCACTAGACTCAAGGAGTACTTCAAACTTTTCTATAGCATCAATCGCTATAGCACTCATAGTAGCTGTACCATTCATAATCGCTAATGCTTCTTTTGGTTTAAATAAATAAGGCTCAATTCCAAGCTCTTTATAAACATCAGCAGTTGAACGCTCTTCATCATTATATATAACTTCTCGCTCGCCAGCGATAACTGCTGCGATGTATGAAAGTGGTGTTAAATCTCCACTAGCTCCAACTGAACCTTTTGAGGGGATAAGTGGATAGATTTTATTTGCTAGTAAAAGCTCAAATCTTTTAAGCAAATCATAACTAATTCCACTCTTACCCTTTGAGAGGCTTATCATTCTGATAATTGTCATAATACGAGAAACTTCAGCACTTAAATTGTCCCCAACACCACACCCATGGAAACTAAATAAGTTATACTGTAACTCTTGTGCTTCTTCAAAAGCAGCATAGTTTTGACCAGCTTCACCATAACCAGTTGTTACTCCATAAATAGGGCGACCCTTTGAAATATTTTCTATTAAAAACTGATGTCCTGCATTTATAAAGTCTATAAATTTCTGAGAATCATTTAATTTAATTTCATCATCATAAATAAAATTTTTATAACTAATTACTTTATTGTCAATTATCATTTATACTATTCCTGCGTTTTATTTTATATCTCTATTCTAGCAAAATCTACCCGAAAATTAGTTTAATTTATTTGTTAATATTATTTTTTTGTATTTTTCATCATAGCAATCTATATAAATGAAGTCTTTTTTTAGCTCAATGTTTTCGTTTATTAAACTGCTAAGTATTGTTTCACAAAATGATATATTTTTATTTAAATAAAACTTTTTACATCTTTTTGAGAGTATTATATTGCTCTTAGTATTGCTATCGATAAAATCTTTTATCTCATCATACATAAAGGAAGATGTAGAAAATTTTAGCTCTGCTATTGAACCCTCATCATTGGTAGATAAAAATTGATAAGAAGAGGAGCTTACAAGCTTAACATCATCACAAACATCTAACAATCTTTTATTTATAATATCTGGTTGACTTACTAAATCAACCGCACCCAATATTGCATTTTTATTTGTAGAATTTAAAGAAGCATATATAGATATTAGTGAGTTTATAAAAGTAAAATTATCTGAAATTTGATATATATTTTTATCTTTTATATTAAGAGATGTAGCTACATAATAACTTGCAGTATTTCCAAGCATATTTATAAAGTCAAATGGTCTAATAAATTGCTTTTTTTCAATAACATAATCATGTGTTTTTTGCAAAATATCAATATTTCCTATATCGCTTGTTATATATAACTCTGTATTTGATTTAATAATTATTTTTTCCTTTAGTCTCTGTGCGCCTATTAATGCCAAGTGGATGAAAGCATCTTGTCTTCTTGTATCAAGATTATACTTAGTTTTTAGCTCTTTTTTAAGTTCAATATTTTCTTTATCACTTCTAAAGCTACCAATAGCTTTTATATTTAATGTCATAAAGTTTTCTTTTTTATTATCAAAGATACATTATTGCCACCAAAACCAAAATAATTTAACATAAAAAGACCACTTTTGCATTTCAAGTCTTCACTAAGTGGTTTATAATGATTCATAATATATTCTTTTGAGTTTATAGTCTTTGGGATAAAACCATCGTCAATAGCGGCCATAAATACAACTAATTCTAAAAGTCCGCAGGCACCTAATGTGTGTCCAAAATAAGGTTTTAAAGCTGTAAAAACAATATCTTTACAAAACACTTTACTAATAGCATTAATCTCAGCTAAATCATTTGCTAGGGTACTTGTTGAGTGTGTTTTTAAAGCTGTAATATCGTTTGGCTTTAAATTTAAAGATTCTAATGCAATCTCAATCACTTCACGAAAATCATCACCATTTTCACTTGCAGAGGTAATATTTAAAGAGTTGCAGTTACTATATCCACCCTCAAGTGACCATAAAGATTTATTTAAACCAATTAAGACACCAGCTAGAGCTTCACCCAATACTAAACCATCTCTATTTTTATCAAATGGTTTTTGAGTTGAACAAGAGAGTAGCTTCATGGAGCTAAAACCATTGCTCATTATAGTTGAAAAAATTTCTATACCTAGCACTACCACATACTTAAAAACATCATTTTGTATAAGATTTTTTGCTTCAAGTATAGCATTTGCACTTGATGTACATGCAGTAGCTATTGTCATTGTATAGCCATTTAAACCTAAGTTTTTTGATATATCTTTAGCATATGTATCTATAGATAATTTTTGACTTTTATACTCTTTTTGCTCATATATAGTGGCTTTAATTGAATTGATAATATTTAGATCAATCTGTGACGTACCTATGATTAATGCTGTTTCTTTTTTTTGTAGTGGGCTTAGCTTATCTGTGAGTTGTTTTATGATTTTTTTCATTGCATCATATATAGATTTTGTATCTTCTTTTATTTTATCTTCAAATAAAAAATAAGGTATAGACATCACTCCATCTAAAGTATCTATCTCTATTTTAGAAGTTTTAATATTTTCATCTTTTATAGCTCTTAGGGTTTCATCTAAATCCCCATAAGAAGAAAGTATTACAGTGTCTAATATATTTATATTAGCCATTATTCTCAGTTAAAACTTTTGCTAAGTTATCTATAGTAGTTACTATGCGTCTAAAATCTTTTGGATCACCAACCCTAAAGTTAAACTTATTTTGCAAACCCATTGAGATTTGTAAAGCATCTATGGAATCTAATTCTAAACCACTCTTATCTGAAAATATTTCAACATCATTTGCTATGTCATCTGGTGTAATATCCTCTTTTTCACACTCATCAATTATCATTTTTTTAAGATTGTATTTTAACTCTTCAGTATCCATTTCATAGACCTTTTTTAATTCTAAAATTTAATATTATCATAGATAAGATTAAAGCAAACATTCCAAATATAAGCAAAGCTATCACCTCATTTAAAATCATTTTTAGATCAGCTGACTTTAAAAAAATATCTAAAAAGCCATCAAGACCCCAAGACATTGGAGATAAATTTGCAAGGTTTTGCATAGACTCTGGCATAATAAATTTTGGAACCATCACCCCACCAATAGCACCAAGAAGGATATTTAATATTCCACCTATTGTTGTTGCTTGTTCACTAGAACTTGCACTCACAGCTATTAGAGATGACACGCCAATAGCTGAGAGGCTAAGAGCAAAAGATATGGCAAAAATAGCTAGTATTGAGCCATTTATCTCTAAGGCGGGAGTATTAAATAGTGGTACCAAATAGATTCCTACCCCAAGCATTATCCAAACTTGAATTTGGTTTATAAACATATAAGGGATACTCTTTGAGAGAGTCATTGAAAACACTGTTACATTCATAGAATTAAGTCTAGCTAGAGTATTTTGCTTTCGTTCATTTATATATATAGTTGACATTGGGATGATGATAAAAAACATTCCAAATACTATCCATGCAGGTACACTTTGTTGTGTTGAGTTTGGTATATTTTGACTGTTATTGTATTTTACACTAAAAAGTTTTTCATCACTTGTATCAAGTGATTTTATTATATCTGAAGCTTTTGTAGAGTATTGCTTCATCCTTTTTGACATCTCATTTAACTTTGCACTTAAAACCTCTTTAGATAAGATAGATTTAAATATCTTTATTTGATCACTTTTAATAGAATCTTTAACTGCAATGTTTATTTTTATATTAGCACTCTTAGAGTATTCTTTTGGGATTTTAATAATAAACTGTGCTTTGTCTTGGCTTGATAATATGACAAAATTACCATTATTTGAAAGCCTAGATAGCAAATCTTTGCTCATCTCACTTTGGTCTTTATCTTTTACAAATATACTAAATTCTATCGCTTTAGTTGAAAACTGATCCCTCATAGCTACTGACATTATAAGTATAAAAATAGCGGGCAATACAAACAAAGCTAAAAGGGCATGTTTATCTCTAAGTACAAGTAAAAACTCTTTTTTTATCATAGCACTAAGCATCTAGCTCACCTGTGATTTTTAAAAAATGTTGCTCTAAAGAGGTTGTTGCTTTATCAGATAACAAGTTCTCTAAAGAGTTTTGCTCTATTAGTTTTCCTTTATCAATAATAGCTACCTCATCACAAATTTTTTCTATCTCATTCATGTAGTGACTTGTATATACAACTGTAATACCTAAGCTTTTATAATTTTTAATTGAGTTAAGTATTTCATTTCTACTTTTTGGATCAATACCAACAGTAGGTTCATCAAAATATATAACTTTTGGATTATTTAGCAACCCTATAGCTATATTTAATCTTCTTTTTTGCCCACCTGATAGAGATGAAGCTTTTTGTTTTAACATACCTTGTAGGGAGTTTATCTCTAATGCTTTTTCAAAATCTTCTTTTTTGGCATTTTGGATTTTTGAGAAAAAATCTAAATTCTCACCAACACTAAGATTTTCATAAAAGGCAAGGTGCTGAGGAATTATGGAGCTAATAGAGTTAATCTCTCTTTTTTGTGTTTTGATATCAAGACCAAAGATACTTATATCGCCACTATCAATATTTAAGAGATTATTTAGTATAGAAAGGAGTGTAGTTTTACCAGCACCGTTTACACCGAGTAGTCCAAAAATTGAACCATTTTCAATAGTTAAAGAAAAATTATCTAGTGCTTTTTTATCTTTGTAAGATTTAGTAATATTGGATATTTTTATCATTTTATTTAGCCGTTAAACTCTGACATTTTATGATACACTTCCTCCTCGGCGTCATGAACTAAGAGCAACTTTTCACTAACAGCCTTAAAGTCTATCTCTTTTTTAGATTTTATTGATTTAGCTATCATCAATGCAAACTCTCTCCACTTATCTCCAACCTCTAACATCATCTGAGAGCTTTTTTTAAGTGTCTCATCATCTTCAAACAATTGACTTGCCTCTTTTAAAAATGAAGCGTACATATATCTAAAACCAGCACCACCAGTACCAATCTCTTCTTGATTTCTAATTATGTGACCTAAAAAAAGTTTAGCATATTTAGTCTCTTTTTTTTCTAACTTTAAAATAGCTTTTGCCAAAGACTTAATCCCTTTTAATCCAGCAATTGGTACTGGAGTTTTAAGCATTGATTTTGCTGTTTTATGGATAGCTTTTTTAGTAATTTTTTTTAGATCTATATCTTTTGGAATATATACAGGATAATATAAAAGTCCTTTTGGAGCCATCATACCCTTAGCAAATCTAGATTTAGCAAAAGCAGAACTATCACATCTAACAGAGTGCTCAAACACAGGGTCACTAATGAGATACTCATCACCCTCTTTTCCAAAAATCATAAGGTTATGTACATTAAAATGAAATCTCATCTCATCTGGAAAATATGGTAACCAATAGATAGAAGTTTGGGCACCCACAAGTTTATTTTCACTAAGGAGTTCATCAAGTCTTGCTTCCCCTTTTTCTTTAGATGAAAAAGTTTCCAATTTCATTTTAATTTTTAGATTTTTTTGGAGATTTTTAATAATTGATTTTGGCATAGACCTATAACCAATCATAGGCATTCCACCTATTTTTATAAAAGGTAAATATGCGAAAGTTAAAGCATTTGAGAGTCCAAAAACCATAGGCTCACTTAAATTAAGTCCATAATAACTTAACATCGAAGACATCACTCCACTTTCACAATGTGCAGAGTGTGAGTGTTTATAATCAGTAACTGTCATTATTTTAATTTTTCCAATACTTTTAATTCCTCTTGTGTCTTGCCCATTGCATCTGCATATACTTCTAATCTTTTAACAGATATATTTGCATATACACTTGGTTTAAAGTCACGCTTGATGGTCCACTTAAAAAAACCTGTAACTTGAGATAATACATCTAAATCCATTCTAAGTGCATACATATAATAATATAAAGGTGAAAATTTTCCACTCTTTACTTCTTTATAAGCTTTGATAGCTGAATCTTCTAAATCTTGGAGTGCTTGTTTTGTAACTGTTTCTTCAACATTCCAACCAGTTGAACCAACTATTTTTACACTCCCATCAATATCTTGAGCATAGATAGCTTTTTTATTTTTTGCATATGTTGAACTATCTTCTTGTGGTACACTATCTATATTCATTATTATACAACCTCCAAAATCATAAATGCCGTTGAGAATCTTCCACTCTCTGGAATATAACATAAAAGCTTTTCACCTCTTTTTAGACAACCAGAATTAAACAACTCTTCAATCATAATATATATTGATGCAGAGCCAGTATTTCCCTTGCTTGAGAGGTTTGTGAACCATTTATCTTGTGATATATCACAACCAGCCTTTTTCATCTTTTCATACACTTCATCTCTAAAATAATCTGATGAATAATGGGGTAAAAAATAATCTATTTCTGAGGGATTAAATATCTTTTTTTCTAACATTATTATTAGAGCCTGAGTTACGGTAAACTCCATAACATTTTCATTTAATAGTTTTACATCTTGCTTTAGAGCAAATATAGAGTTATCTAACCACTCTTGTGGTGTATGAGCACGCTAT
>JAMOMX010000078.1 GCA_027066935.1 Sulfurimonas sp.
TTTTGCACTTCCTTCGATGTTCTCTGCTACTTTTTGCATATTTACACTTCGGCTTCTAATTATTGAACTTATGAGATTACCGAAAAACCCTATCCTTTGGTGATTCCATTTGTAGTAGTTTGAAAATACTTCTCTCATTTTTGCTAAGTGTTCCAACATATTTATAACCTTTTTAGGCTATTAAACTATTTTTATCCTTAGAGTGTCGTGGAGTGAGTCTTTAAATAATTAATGTAATGTAAATTAAAATACAGTTATAATATTTATATATAAATATTTTTTAAGGATTGTTTAAATGGCTCAATATATCATCGACAATAAACAATCTAGTATTTTAGCTGATGTTGTTGAGAGTTATTTAGAAGACACATCTAAGCTTTCTATTATCAGTAGTTACTTTACAGTTTATGCTTACCAACAGTTAAAAGATAAATTATCAAAGATAGATGAAGTTCGTTTATTGTTAAATGATGACTATTTAGAAACTAATTCTACCATATTTTTTGGTAGTGATAGCGAGAGAAGATTTAAAAATAGATTTGATTTAAAAAGAGTCTCTAAAGAGTGTACTTTGTGGATAGAAGAGAAAGTTAAAATTCGGACAACTTCTCAAAAAAATGTTATCGGTACAAAACTGTTTCATGTTCAAAATTCTCAAAAAGAAGACATATCCATTACCATGCCAAGTTCTAACTTTGATAGTGAGGGTTTGGGCTATGTTCCTAGTAAAGTATATGCTTTTAACAATTTTACAGATGAAGAGAGTGCAACTGCACAGATGTTGGAATTTTTTAACAGACTATGGGATGATGCTTCATTGGTGGAGGATGTTAAAACTGATATTTTAAAAAATTTGCAAAGAGGATATAAAGATTATACTCCACAGGAAGTTTATTTTTTCACACTCTATAACCTTTTTAAAGAGTATTTGGAAGATTTGGATGAAGAGAAAATCGTTAAAAATAAAACAGGGTTTAAAGACACAAAGATATGGAATATGCTTTATAAGTTTCAACAAGATGGAACTTTGGGAGCTATCCAAAAGATAGAAAAGTATGGTGGTTGTATCATCGCTGATAGTGTTGGGCTTGGTAAAACTTTTGAAGCTCTTGCCGTTATAAAGTATTATGAGCTTAGAAACGATAGGGTATTGGTTTTAGTTCCAAAGAAACTTAGGGAAAATTGGACTATTTATACTTACAATGATAAAAGAAATATTTTATCTTCTGATCGGTTTAACTATGATGTTTTAAATCATACTGATCTTTCTCGTCAAAATGGTTTTTCAGGTGAGATAAATCTTGAAACTATCAACTGGGGTAATTATGACTTAGTCGTAATCGATGAGTCACACAACTTTAGAAACAACAATCCTCGTGTAGGTATTGAAACAAGATATAGCAAGTTGATGAATTATATCATCAAAGCAGGTGTTAAGACAAAAGTTTTGATGCTCTCAGCTACACCCGTCAATAATCGCATGAATGACATAAAAAACCAAGTTGCTTTTATCACAGAAGGTGATGACAATGCTTTTTCTGAGTTTGGTATCTCAAATATCTCTGATGTTATGAAAAAAGCACAACAAGAGTTTAACCGATGGTTAAAAAGTTCAAATAAAAACTCAAATTCTCTGCTTGAAGCACTAGATGCTAGATATTTTAAGTTGTTAGATTTGATTACGATTGCAAGATCGAGAAAACATATCGAAAAGTATTACAATATCGAAGAAATTGGTGAATTTCCAGAGCGACTTATTCCTCTAACAAAAAAGCCAAATCTTGACTTAAAAAGAGAATTTCCAGATCTTAAAATTATAAATGATGAGATACGAAAACTAAACCTTAGTGCATACTCACCACTAAAATATCTCTTTTCCGACAAACAGAAAGAGTATCATGATAAGTATGACTTGAACTTGAAAAGTGGAAGTGTTTTTAAGCAGAGTGACAGAGAACAGAGTTTGATACATCTGATGCGTGTTAATATACTAAAACGGCTTGAGAGTTCTATACACTCTTTTGATTTGACACTTGAAAAACTTCTTGAAAAAGTAGATTTTATCATAGATAAAATTCAAAATCGCTCTGATTATTATGATGAGAGTTTAACAATTTCAGATATAGAGATTGATGATCCGTTGCTAGAAGATATGCTCATTGGCAATAAAATCAAAGTTTTACTGCAAGATGTAGATACGATTCGCTGGAAACAGGATTTGTTGGAAGATAAGCAGAGGCTAGAAAATCTTTTAAAAGAGTCAAAAAGTATTACGATACAAAGAGATGAAAAGTTTATAACATTGCAAGAGATTATAAATAAAAAGATCAAAAGTCCTATAAATCCAAACAATAAAAAAGTGCTAGTTTTCACAGCATTTTCTGATACGGCTATCTATCTTTATAAAAACCTTTCTGACTGGTTACTTACTACACATAGTTTAAAATCAGCTCTTATCACTGGTGGTAAAGAGTTAAAAACAAACATGCCAAATGTACGAAATGAGATTAATGAAATTCTCATAAATTTTTCTCCTATATCCAAAAAACGAGATTCTATTTATCCTGATGCTACAGATGAGATTGATGTGATTATCACAACAGATTGTATATCTGAGGGGCAAAACTTGCAGGATTGTGATTATCTTATAAACTATGACATCCATTGGAATCCTGTAAGAATCATACAACGGTTTGGTCGTATTGATAGACTTGGTTCACAAAACAAAAAAATCAAACTCGTAAACTTCTGGCCCAATATGGAGCTAGATGAATATATCAATCTTGAATCAAGAGTAAGTGGTCGAATGGTTTTGTTAGATGTCTCGGCGACTGGAGAAGAAAATGTCATAGAAAATGATGGCAGTATGAATGATTTGGATTATCGCAAAAAACAGCTTGAACAGTTGCAGTCTTCTGTTATAGATTTGGAAGATTTGAGTGCTGGTATCTCTATAACTGACCTAACTTACAACGACTTTAAGATGGAGTTGATGGAGTACCTCAAAGAGTTTAAAGATGATTTACAAGGTACACCAACTTCTATAGGAACTGTTGTAAAAACAGATTTTGAAGAGATACAAGAGGGTGTTATCTTTTGTATAAAACAGTCAAACAACGATATAAAGCTTGATAAACAAAATGCACTTGAACCATATTATCTCATATATATCAACAATGATTTGGAAGTTTTATACTCCATTTCACAAAGTAAAAAAGTTATGGATTATTATCAAAAACTTTGCTCTGGAGAAGATGAGTTTTTGACACCACTTATGGATGATTTTAAAAAGTTCACAAAAAACTATAAAGATATGGGTTTTTATCAGAAGTTACTGGAAAAATCTATAGAAGAGATCATAGGTACAAATACTCAAAAAGGAACTTCATCTCTTTTTGGTAGTGGTGGCACAACACCTGCGAAAGATTTTTTGCTCTCTGTAAATGACTTTGAACTTATCTCTTATTTGGTGGTAAAACATGCTTAAGATTTTAAGTGTTGAAAGTATTTTAAATTTGCCAAAGAATCTTCTTTTAGATACGAAGATCACAAAAAAAGTTATCTTAGAGAGTACGGATTTAAATACGACTGAAAAGAGGTTCTTAGATTCACATAATAAGCGAATACCCTACAAGTGATAGTTGGGAGTATCTACTAGAAGAGTTAGATACACTTAATCAATCATAACAAAGCATTAAGGGTAAAAAATGGCATATATCCAACTAA
>JAMOMX010000079.1 GCA_027066935.1 Sulfurimonas sp.
GACCACAATCTTTTAATGCTGCATTACATTTTGCCTCAGAGATATCACCTACAGTAACATGTCTTCTATAAATTCTTACAGCCATCAGTTTCTTAAGTTTATCAGCCATTAAAGGCTCATCACCATTACTAAATAAGTTAGCCATATACTTTAGAGGCATTCTCATATTATCAATAGATCCAAAAATTTCATCTATTGATGTATCATATAACCACTTATCATCCCAAGCTCTTGCTTTAGAGTTAAGAGTTGATAAATCTTTAGAGTTTTCACTAATTGTTGCCATAACTGGTAACATTGGTGGAACATAAAATAAGTTTGGCAATGTTCTAAACTCTGCATGTAAAGGAAGTGCAATTTTCCACTCTTTTACAAACTTATAAACTGGTGATTCTTGAGCTGCTTTAATAGTTGAATCTGCTACACCATTATCTTTAGCTGCTTGAATTACTGCTGGATCAAATGGATCTAGGTAAACATCTAAATGGTCATTAATTAAACTACCATCACTTGATGAAGCTGCTGAGTAAATTTTATCTGCATCATATAATAAAACACCTAAATATCTAATTCTACCAACACATGAATGCATACAAGCTGGTGCTAGACCTGATTCAATTCTTGGGAAACATAATAAACATTTCTCAGATTTACCTGTGCTCCAGTTATAGTATGTTTTTTTATAAGGACATGCTGTTACACACATTCTCCAAGCTCTACATACATTTTGATCGATTAAAACAACACCATCTTCACCTCTTTTATAGATTGCTCCTGATGGACAAGAAGCAACACAGGCTGGATTTAGACAGTGATTACAAATACGTGGCAAGTAATAAAATGCTATTTTTTCTAATTGGAACATAGCCTCTTGCTCTGTTGCAGAAAGATTATGCATATTTGGATCTTTTCTTGCAAAGTCAGGAGATCCACTTAAGTCATCATCCCAGTTTGGTCCCATCTTAATATCAATTGGCTTCCCTGTAATCAATGAAACAGGTCTAGCAGTTGGTTGAATATCCATTTGTGCTGATTCAGTTAAATCTAAATACTTATAAGTAAATGGCTCATAATAATCATCTATAACCGGAAGGTTAGGATTATGAAATATATTCAATAATCCCTTCATCTTACCAGCACCTCTTAGTGAAATGTCTCCAGAACCACCTCTTTCCCATCCACCTTTATATATATCTTGGTCTTCCCACTTAGTAGGATATCCTGTTCCCGGCTTAGTCTCAACATTATTGAACCACATATACTCAGCACCTTTACGGTCTGTCCATATATTTTTACATGCAACTGTACAAGTGTGGCAACCTAGACATTTATCTAGGTGAAAAACCATCGACATTTGTGATCTTACATCCATTATTTTCTCCTTAATTTTATTTTTATATGCTTAAAATATTACACTATCTTTTTTTCTAACTACAACGTGAGCATCTCTATTTACAGCAACTGGACCCCAGTAATTGAAGTAGTAAGTAAATTGACCATAACCACCAGCTAAAAGATTTGGCTTAAGACGAACTCTAGTAATAGAATTGTTACCACCACCTCTAGTTCCACCTTTGAATCCTGGACGCTTATCTGTTAATGGAATTGAAATTGTTCTCTCAATAGTATGATAAACAATACATGCACCCTTAGGTATTCTAGCACTAACACAAGCTCTAGTTGCATATACACCATTATCATTAACAACTTCAACCCAGTCATTATCTTTAATACCAAGCTTCTCAGCATCTGTTTCACTAATCCAACAAGGCTCCATACCACGAGAAAGAGTTAACATTCTAATGTTGTCCATATATGTTGAGTGAATATGCCATTTACCATGCGGAGTTAAACAACTAAGCACTATTGCATTACCTTCAACTACAGTCTCTCTTAAATCTCCAAAAACTTCTTTATTTGGTGAAGGTTTAAAAGTTGGTAGATGCTCACCGTGTGCAATATAAAGCTCATGGTCAAGATAAGTATGTTGTCTACCAGTTAATGTTCTCCAAGGAACCATCTTTTCTACATTATAAGTATAAGCAGCGTATGCTCTGTCTGTATCAATCAGACCTGACCATACTGGAGATGTATTATATCTATGTATAGTTTCTTGTAAGTTTTTATAGTTAATATGTTTACCTTCTTGACCTTTAGCAATATCTTTAAGATCAAGTCCAGTTTTTTTCTCTGCATTAGCATAAGCTTTGTTTGATAACTTACCATTAGTAACACTAGATAAGTGAAGTACTGCATCAATAGCAGAAACATCTTTTTTCAATGATGGATAAATTTCACCTTTGAATGGTTCTAACTCATTAATAAAGTGATTTGAATCAAGCATCTCTTGATAAGCTTCATCAGTTTCATAGCTATTTCCATGAGCACCAGCACTTTTCTTCATGTTTGGCCCAAGACGGATATATTTGTCATAAAGCTCTGTATAATTTCTTTCTTGGATAGCAATTTTATGCATTGTTTTTCCAGGGATAGCTTCACATTCACCTTTGTACCAATCTTTAATAGTTGGTTGAGAAATTTCATCAGCAGTATCATGTCCTAGTGGAACAGTAACAACATCTTTAACAGTACCTGGTAAATGAGTTTTTGCTAATTCACTTACATCCTTAGCTATATCACTAAAGATTTGCCAGTCAGTTTTTGATTCCCATACAGGCTCAATAGCAGCACTAAGTGGATGGATAAATGAATGCATATCAGTAGAGTTAATATCAGCTTTTTCATACCATGAAGCAGATGGAAGAACAATGTCTGAGTATAGAGCTGATGTATCCATTCTAAAGTTAAGATCAATTACTAAATCCATTTTTCCTTCAGGAGCAATATCTCGCCATACAACTTCTTCAGTTGCATTTTGATCAGTTGCAGTTATGTTGTGAGTATTTGTACCAAGGTAGTGTCTAGCACAATATTCTTGACCCTTCATACTACCACCAATAGCATTACCTCTCCAAATATACCATACACGAGGAAAGTTTTCTTCAGCATCAACATCAGCTACAGCATAACTTAATTTTTTGCTTTTAAGCTCCTCTAATACATACTTTTGAATTGCAGCATCATCATTACTTCCTGCTTCTTTAGCAACCTCTAATGAACTCTTATTGAACTGAGGGTAAAAAGGCATGTGACCCATTCTTACTGATTTAAAAATATCATCAGCCATATGACTACGTGTATGTTTATTATCAGGAACAGTATTGTACTCTGCATGTTTAGAATCATATCTGTACTGGTCAGTATTCATATAGTGCCAAATTGGACCTTGTTGTAATCTAGCAGTTGAATTCCAATCTTTACCAAGAGCAATATACCCCCATGAATCAACAGGAGCTAGTTTTTCTTGACCAACGTAGTGATTAATACCACCACCATTTTTACCAACTGAGCCAGTAAATATAAGTGCCATTGTAGCAGCTCTATACATAAGGTTTTGGTGATACCATTGATTAATACCAGCACCAACAATAACCATATTTTTACCTTCAGTTATCTCACCGGTATTACCCCACTCTCTAGCAATACTAATAATAGTTTTCGCATCAACGCCAGTGAAAATCTCTTGCCATGCTGGAGTATATGCAGCAGTTTTATCAGAATAATCTTTTGGATATGCACCCTCAAGACCACGATTTACACCATATTGAGCAAAGTGAATATCAAAAGTAGTAGCAACTGCAACTTTTTCACCACT
>JAMOMX010000080.1 GCA_027066935.1 Sulfurimonas sp.
TATCAAGCTGTCAATAATTTAAATTCTAAAGGAGAAAAACTGTTACAGAAGGTATCATGATTTGGTGGAATTAAAAAATCTGATTTACTGGTCTTGAAAAAAGGGTGCATTATAGATTTAAATCAAGCAAAATATTGGACAAAAAAAGCTCTAGATAATAATCATCCAGAGGCAAAAAAATTTTTAAAATATTTGAATTCATTAAAAAATTTAAATAAATAAATTTAATACAAAAATACTTTTATAAGTAAAGTCTAACAAAACCTCATAATCCCAATATGTAACCCCAGCAAGATTGAACTTTATCTTGCAAACAACTTACTATCATGATAAACTATGTTTAGAATGGCAACAGGTTACATATTAGTGTAGATATCCGTTAAACAAAGGAATATAAATATAAAAAAGATAGTATTGATTACAGGTACAAGCTCAGGTATAGGCAAAGCTTGTGCATATTTTTTAGCTCAGAATGGATTTATAGTTTATGCTGGTACTAGAACACCTAATAAAATTGATATTAAACATAAAAACCTATATCCTATTAAACTAGATTTAACAAATTTTGAACAATTAAATAATGCTATATCAGAAATCTATAAAAAACATAATCATATTGATATCTTGATAAATAATGCAGGATATGGTTTTATATCTGCTGTAGAATATGCAAGTGAAGAAGATATGCAAAAACAATTTGATGTTAATGTTTTTGGTATATTTAGAGTCTGTAAAGCAGTTATCCCATATATGAAGAATAAAAAAACTGAAGGGATAATTATCAACATAGGCTCATATTTTGGCAAAGTATCATTTCCTCTTTTTGCTTTTTATTCTGCTAGTAAATTTGCTATAGAAGGACTAACTGACGCCTTACGATATGAACTTGAACCATTAAATATAAGGGTACATTCAGTTCTTCCTGGATTTACAAAAAGTAGCTTTACAGATTCAAATCTCATACGAAACCTTGATACCTTTAAAGATGATGCCTCCTATGCAAAAATATTAGATACGATACCACAACTGATGACAAATATAGACAATGGAAGCAATCCAAAAGCAGTTGCTGAAACTATTTTAAAGACAATTAACAATAGTTATTCAGAGAGTAGAGTATATGTGGAAGGAGAGTCCTATAAAATTTCACCTTTAAGAGATGAATTAACAAATGATGAACAAATGCTATATAGATTTTATAAGCTAGAAGTAGAAAATACAAATATAGATAAAGATGAATTAAAAATTGCTATGGATGCAAAAGAGATATTATTAAGAAATTATACAAATCCACCTAAAATAGAGCACCTAGCGAAACTATGTGCTACAAATAAAACTAAACTAAACAAAGTTTTTCAAAAAGTTTATAAAGTCACTATTGCCAACTATATTAAAAATATTCGTTTAGAAAAAGCATACATACTTTTACAAGAACAATCTCTAAGTATAGGTGAAGTTGCAAAAGAAGTTGGATATATGCATCAAGGAAATTTCACAAAACTTTTTTTTGAAAAATATGGAACTTATCCCAAAAATATTTTAAATCAAAAATGCTAAAACATAATTTCTCTCGTGCTAAAAAACTATTGAAGTAAATTTTTTTTTTGATTACAATTACTGAACAAAATCACAAAAAGGAAATTTTTATGTTAAACGCATTAACAATAGTAGCAAGAATTGAAGCAAAAAGAGAAAAACTAGATTTAGTAAAATCAGAGGTACTAAAACTTATAGAGCCAACTCGTCAAGAAAAAGGTTGTCTTCAATATGATTTACACCAAGATAATGAAAAACCAGAAATATTTATATTCGTTGAAAATTGGGAAAACAAAGAGTTATGGCAAATACATATGGAGAGCAATCATTTAAAATCTTTTGTAAAAAATACAGATGGTGCTCTTGCTAATTTAACGATTAATCAAATGAGTAAAATTAGATAAGAAAGTACAAAAGTCTAACAAAACACAGCAACAAAAATATGTTTTCCCTGCCGTGAAAAGTACTCTTGCAAAGAGATGTGTTATCATGGTAAATATTAAAACGATTGGAACAGAAAACAGATTTTTGTGTTTGACCGTTACACTTACAAATAAAAGTGCTATCATGTCAAGCTAACAAAGGAGAAAAAATGGCACATGAATTTGATGGAAAAAAATATCAAAAAGCCTCAGCACACCAAAAAGAGTGGGGAAACAAATTAATTTCCGAGTTAAACTTAAAAGGTGATGAAAAAATCCTTGATTTAGGTTGTGGTGATGGAGTTTTAACTCAAATTTTATCAACTCTTGTGCCAAATGGATTTGTTATGGGAATTGATGCTTCAAAAGGGATGATAGAAGTTGCAAAAGAGAAAGAGAGTAATAATCTAAAATTTTTACTTATAGATATTGATAACTTAGATATAAATGATAAATTTGATATTATCTTTTCAAATGCCGCACTTCATTGGGTTAAAAATCATCAGAAACTTTATGAAAAATTATCCCCCATTTTGAATGAAAACGGAACTATTCGATTTAACTTTGCATCAGATGGAAACTGTTCATACTTTTTCAATATCGTTAAACAAACCATCCAAGAAAAAAAGTATCAAGAGTATTTCAAAAATTTTATTTGGCCTTGGTTTATGCCAACATTGAATGAGTATAAAAAGATAACTGATAATTTTTCATTCTCAGATGTCAAAATTTGGGGAGAAAATGCAGACAGATTTTTTCCAGACAAAGAAGCATTAATTGGATGGATAGAACAACCAAGTATTGTACCATTTTTAGAATATCTACCAGATGACAAGAAAAAACCTTTTACAAATGAAGTCATAGAAAAAATGCTAAAGATTACAATTCAAGATGACGGTAGATATTTTGAAACATTTAGAAGAATTAATGTTTTGATAAAAAAATAAAGAAGTGTAACAAGTTCGAGGAGAGGAATAAGTATCCCTAGCGGGAACTTATTCCTCACGATGGTCGTTATCTTACAAAATTCCATTGTTATCATAATAGTAAAGAAAAAAGTTAAGATAAAAGTTTAAACTATGATGATGATTCTAAATAAACTATGGAAGACCTGCACTTTTTTCAAAAAAAGTGCCAAAAAACTGGAGAAAAAAATGAAAGATTGGTGGAATCCTACCATAGACGAAATCAGAGTATGGGCATATGATAAAAACCCAAATTACACTGAGCAAGATTTTGAACTTGCTGTAGCAGATATAAAATTTAAAGATTTAATTTTAGAACTAGCTAATGATGATAACTGTCCAAATCAAAAATTTTTTTTATCTTGTGCTTATCTTTTAATTGGAGATTATGTTAGAGTTAAATATCCTTCAACTACAAAAGGTGAAATAGAAGATTTTTTACAACAAATAAAAACCTACAAAAACAATAAATCTTTTCAACTTCTTTATCAAAGAGCCATTAAATTAATAAAAGAACCTTCATCTTTTAATTATGAATTATGGTGTGGTGGTGGATATACTTACCAAGATAACAAGACATAGCACAAAAATCTGTAGCCCCAGCCGTTTAATTTTGGTTAAGGAAAAAAGATTTTTTATCAAAGGGTGCATTATAGGTTTAAAATGCAGGTCTAACACACCAACTATAATCACTATATCATCTTCTATATAATAATATATCGCATAAGAAAAGCGTTTAATAAAAGCCAAAATGTTTAACATGTATACCATCATAAAATGA
>JAMOMX010000081.1 GCA_027066935.1 Sulfurimonas sp.
CCTCTTGCACTTCAAAAACACCTTTTGTAAGTGTTCCTGTTTTATCCATCACTATCGTATCTACATTGGTTATGATGTCAAGGTAGTTAGATCCTTTAAACAATATACCATTATGTGATGCAGCTCCTATACCTCCAAAATAACCCAAAGGTATGGAGATAACAAGTGCACATGGACAAGATATAACTAAAAATATTAAAGCCCTCTCAAACCAGTTGGCAAACTCATAACTATCACCTAAAAAGAAAAATGGAACTATCACAAGTGCGATAGCTAACCAAAATACTATAGGTGTATAGACTTTAGCTAAACGGCTTATAAGAAGTTCGGTTTTTGCTTTTTTACCAACTGCTTCTTGGACAAGTTGTAAAATTTTTGAAAGTTTTGTATCTTCATAAGTAGCTGTTACTTTTAGCTCTATAGGTCTATCTAGGTTAACACTACCTGCATAGATACTCTCACCTTTATTTTTTGTATCTGGTGTTGATTCTCCTGTAAGTGCAGCTGTGTTTAGTGTAGCAATATTAGAGGTTAGCTCCCCATCAAGAGCTACCTTTTCACCAGCTTTAGCAAATATGATATCGCCAATTTTAACATCTCTAGGATGCATAATGACTTTTTTAGAATCTATTAAAACTGTAACCTCTTCAACTTGTATGCTAAGAAGTGCTTTTATAGATTGTTTTGCTCTATTTACTGCACTTTCTTGAAAAAGTTCTCCTGTTATATAAAAGAGCATTACAGCAACACCCTCAGCATAAGAATCGATAGCAAATGCACCTAAAGTTGCTACACTCATAAGTGTAAACTCGTTGTAAATATTCCCTTTTAAAACTAACTCTTTTGCCTTTAAAAGTACACCATAACCAACTATAACATAGATAATACCAAACCATAAAAATGCTAAAGTAGGTGTAAAAAACTCCACATCAAAAAAATCAAATCCAATACCAAGAAGAAGAAAGACCAACCCAACAGCAGGTTTTATATAAGCTTTTTTATCTATATCTTTTATATCTTCATCTACTGTGATGATACTGCATGCACCATTTTCACAACACTCACTCATATTTAGTACCTTCAAATATTTTTTTGTTTTGATGTAATACCAAAACCCATTAAAGAGTAAATAGGTAAACGAGTATATTTCACCTTAGTGTAAGGCGAAAGTACGCAGGAGCTACAAGTAGCTTCAAATGCTTTCAACAAAGCAATAAGGTGAAATACACTCGCCCAAAGGGTAAAAAATAGACCATCATCTACTTCGTTAAATCTTTTTGGATTAACCAGTTAGTCCTGCAAAGATTTGCCTTGTAGCTAATAGTCTATTTTTTATTTACATATTTACTCTTTAATGGGTTTTGGTATAAGTAAGTGTCAATTATATCAAAGTTTCCATAATGTTTGTTAAAATATTTTTTAAAAAATCACTATAATCTTTTTAACTTACTTTACCTACTTTTTGCTACAAAATTTAAGAATATTGAAAATTTATCAAAAATACATTGACATAAAAATAGTATTTGATTATAATTTCATCCTCTTAAGTATAAGAGGCAAAATGTCTTGTTAGCTCAGCTGGTAGAGCACGTCACTTTTAATGATGTGGCCGATGGTTCGAATCCATCACAGGACACCATTTTTTTATTATTTGCACCTCAATTTAAAACTCACGTACTAATGTACGCTTCGTTTGAAATTTCGGCACAACTAATTAAAAAACCTTTTACAATGTTAATTAATTTTTTCAATGAGGAAGTGTACATAAAGTACATGACGAATAAAAAATTAAATTTAACGCAGAGAAAAATAAAATTTGGCCCCGTCGTCTAGCGGTTAGGATCCATGGTTTTCATCCATGTTACAGGAGTTCAATTCTCCTCGGGGTCACCACTTATATAAACCTTTAACAAGAACTCCTAAATCAGTCAACTTATAACTTTTATCATCTTTGATAATATATTTTGTTGCCAATAAAAGTTCATCAAGTTGATATTTGCTCATAGATAATTTTTTTGCTAATGTAGAAGTAGATATTTGTTTTAGATTTGACATTTTTTTCTCTGATTTTGAATTTGTTTGTTTCAGATACAACAGTTTAGTATAAAAATATGTTAGCTTCATTTATATTTTTTTAACTTCTGCAATAATAGCCAAATATTTTTAGTTTTAAAAATTTATTCGGTAGAGGTACACGGCTGTTTCATACTAACAAATTTTTCTGTTTCGTCACCCTGAACTTGCACCACAAGAGCATGATAATTTAGGGTCTAGTTTTTACTATCTTTTAATGGGGATTTGTATTATTATTTCTTTAGTGAACTCTAATAGGTTATCAAAACTAGCTAAGGCATTGGTATTTTTTTTACCATCAACTAATACACAATCAATCCCTACATTTATAGCGCCACCTAAGTCTCTTCTTATGGAATCACCTATAATTAGACATTTGTCTTTAGGGATATTTAGTTGTTCTACTACATTTTTAAATGGTTTAGGTGATGGTTTAACCATTCTACAATCTGATGAAAATGATGAAGCTATAAATAGTTTATTAATATTGTGTTTTTCAAAAGTTTTAATCCAAGCATCTTTTGGTGACCAAATATCAATGACAACTGACAATATAAAATATTTATTCAATGTAATTAAAGCTTCAACATACTCTTTTGGAATAACACCTAATTCATGAAAAGCAAAAGTGTTTATAATATTTATTTCTTCTTGTTTTGAAAATTTATTTTTAAATAATTTGTCTATACTTTCTTTTAAAGTTGGAAAATTTTCTCTGTAGTCCTCTTTTGGATATAACTCAGCTAAGTAGTCATAGATGATTCTAATAGTATTATTAATTTCAGTGCTTGATAATTGACCTCCAATTTTTTTATAATAAATTGAAAAATCTTCATTTTCTCCGAATTTATCTTCCCCGAACATGAATGTACTATTCATATCTAAAAGAAGTGCTTTTTTATTTTTAAAAATATTTTTTCCTTACTATTTATTTTAAAAGTTAGTATATTGAACACAGCTTTTTATAATTTGTTAATCGTTTATTTATTCAATAGTATGCACCATATATTTACCCTTGTGGGATTGCGCAATAACATTTTGTTTTATTTTTGTTGATGAAGTTAGGGGATTATAGCTGACTTGAATAACTTTTTTCCCTTTTGATTTTAAATATTTTTCCACTGCAATATTGTGTGGTTTATCTCCCCAGTCCTCTCCAATCACAAAAATATCAACATTTAATTCTTTACAATTAGTAACATATTCAAGTTTATCATAAGCTATAACATCATCTACACATTTTAAAGCTTTTAACATCTCCATTCTTTGATTTAAAGGAATAACGGGAATATTTGGTTTATAAGAATTTACAACTTCATCAGAAGCGACACCAACTACAAACTTATCACCCAATGTTTTACAATATTCGAGCAAAGCTAAATGACCCACATGTAACAAATCAAAAGTACCAACAGTATATATAATCATAATTTAATCTCCTTTAGTACATAACTGACTTGGCACACTATATTTAATTGTCCGAAAAACTCTTTTTATTGTGGTATTCTAAGCACAATAGAGTTGACAAATATTATTAAACTTATCTTTTTAGAGAAAATGAGAGCATTAACTATTGAGGATACAATATAGTATATGAGGTCAGTCAGTAATATGATTTAGGTATAATACCA
>JAMOMX010000082.1 GCA_027066935.1 Sulfurimonas sp.
ATTCCGCCAGCTTGAGCCATTCCCTCAAGTATCATAACACCAGGATAGATTGGATGACCAGGAAAGTGTCCTTGAAAAATATTGTCTCCAATAGTTACGTTTTTAAAACCAATTAATAATTTGTTCGGAGTTATATCTGTAACTCGATCTAAAAGTAAAAATGGGTAACGGTGAGGGATTATCTCTTGAATTTCCATAACATCCATAGTCATATGCAAAAGCCTTATATAATAATTTTGGATATTTTAGCTAAATATACATTAGATTTTGATTAGTATATGTAGTTTTTCTTTGACATCTTCATAAGTTTTTGTATTTAGTTCTATAGTTATTTTAGTTTGTGGAATTTCTTCTATAACTATGATTGGTGTAAGGTTATAATTTCCACATGAAAGAGAGTTTCTAAATTGTAGTTCTTCTTCAAAACTAGGGGGATTAAATATTAAAGAATTTATAGTTTCATAACTAAATTCACATCTTTTATTAAACTCTTTGAGTGTTATAAACCTAATCTCTTCACGATTAAAGTAATGAATATTATCTATAGTGTATTCAATTTTACCTTGTGCTTTTTTTCTTGGAAGTGTTGAATAAGACAAAGCATAAGCAGGGATTACCTCTTTTTTACCAAGAATAATTTTAAAATTAAGTTGGCGATAATTTAAAAATTTTTGTTTAATGATTTTGTAGTTTATATTTTTATCTTCTAGTTCATTTCGATATTTGTAGATCTCTAATCGTTCTTCAATTGATGCTGGTAAAATTTGATTTGATATTGGAGAAAACATCTCATCCATTAAGCGATTTTGTTGCTCTCTTTGCATAGTTAAACCGTGTATGCAGCCACAATAATCTTGTCGGTAAAGTTGTTGCTCTTTTGTAACGCGAGATTGATCTTGTGAGCCACCATTAGCTCTATAGTCAACAGCTATAAATTCTACTCCGTTTTTGTCATAAAATTCATTGCCTACACGTTTTAATTGTTCTTGTGATTTAAGAGGGCTAACAAGTAGGGTAGTGGTAATTTTTTTTTCACCAAGAGATAGTGCTTTTTTGGCAGACACTATAAAGCGTTTCTCAAAACAAATTTCACATCGTTTACCTTTTTCTGGCTCATTTTCTAATCCATTTACCGTTTTTAGCCAGTTTTCATAATCATATTTACCCTCAATAAGTTTTATGCCTAGTTTTTTGCATGAGCGCTCTACATCAAGCAATCTTAGTTGATATTCTGAATATGGGTGGATATTTGGGTCGTAAAAAAAACCAATAAGTTTTTCATCTGGAAACTCTTGTTGTAGTTTTTGTAAAAAAAAGTGAGAATCAACACTGCAACAAATATGTACTAAAATAGTGAATCCTTTTTTTTTAGAATTATAGCAAATCTAAAATCTAAAATTTTAATTCTTAATTTTTTGTATAATAAAGTGATATAATTTTCAAATAAACTACACTAAAGGTTATCTATGCCAAAGAATAAGATTATTGTTATTGGTGGTGGTTATGCAGGTTTGCGTGCAATTGAGCATTTAGCAAAAAATCCACACAACGATATTATGTTACTAGATAAAAATCCTTATCATTTTATGCAAACAGAAGTATATGATTTAATCGCTAATGAGGAAGATTTTGCACAAGTTTCAGTTGATCTATTTACCTTTTGTATGGGTTTTGATGAAAATGTTGTATTTTATAAACAAGATGTAACTAATATAGATTTTAAAAATAAAAAGGTGATAACTGATGTAAATAGATTTAATTATGACTATATTATCCTTGCGGTTGGCTCTCGGACAAAATTCAACTCAAATGTTATTGGTTTAAGAAAATATTCTTATGGTATTAAAGCTTTGCACCGCGCAATGTATTTTAAACAAAAATTTGAGATGTCACTGTTTAAGAGGGTTGACGCTAGTGGAACAACATGTAATGCTTTAAATATAATTATTGCAGGGGGTGGTCTTAGTGGGGTTGAAATTGCAGCTCAAATGGCATCATTTTCTTTAGATTTTTATTCTTCAAATAATTTTTTATGTAGAAAATTAAATATTGTTATTGTTAATTCAGGTGAACATATTTTAAAAGGTGTAGATGAAAAGTTAGTTAAAAAATCTGATCAAAGATTAAAAGAGTTAGAAGTTATTATTAAAAACAATAGAAAAGTTGTTGAAGTGACAAAATCAAGTGTAATACTTAGTTGCGGTGAAGTGATGCAAATGGATTTTATGATTTATGCTGGTGGAGTTGAGCCAAACCATCTTCTTTATGAGCTTAATGTAGACAAAAATGAGAAAGGGTATATAGTTACAAATAAATTTTTAGAGATTCCAGATTATGAAAATTCATTTGCTATAGGAGATTGTACAACTATATATAATAAAGATAATGAAATTATATCTCCAACTGCTGATGTAGCTGAACAGATGGCTGAGTTATGCGCTAAAAACATAAATAATCTTATAAATAAAAAACAATTAATAGCACATAAAATAAAATCTCGTGGGATGTTAATAGCCTTAGGTAGGGGTTATGCAGTATCTAAAATTTTTGGTATGTATTTTAGTGGGTATATAGCTTTTATAATGAAAAAAGCTGTTGAGCGGTTGTATGCTAAAAAATTAGATACTCACTCACGCAAAGGGTGTAAAAAGATATTTAAGGATTAACTTATGCTCCATCTAAAAGAGATGGAGTTAGATAAAAAAACTATTTACTTGCTACGATTGAGATGTTATTAATTTTATCTTGATTTTCAATACTAGATAAAACATCAAAACTAGCACTATCATCTTCCTCAATAACACCAAAAACAGTGTGAACACCATCAAGATGTGGAGTGTCAACAAAAGTTATAAAAAATTGGCTTCCACCAGTATTTGGTCCAGCATGAGCCATTGAAAGTGTACCTGGTTTATGAACTGAAGTATTAGTTGAAGTTTCACATTCTATAGCCCACTCAGGACCACCAGTTCCTGTTCCAGTTGGACAACCACCTTGAGCCATAAAACCAGGGATTACACGGTGAAAGCTTAAGTTATCATAAAAACCAGAGTTCCCTAAATGAGCAAAGTTCGCAACTGTATTTGGAGCTTCTTGTGGAAAAAGTTTTAACCAGATGTCCCCTTTACTTGTTGATATCTTTGCATATTGTAATGCAGCTAATTCATCAGCGCTTAAGTTGTATTTTTTTAGTTCAGTTCTTCCAAACATAAATTTCCTTTATTTTAGTAATCTTTTTTTAATTTGCAATTATAGTTAAAATTTATTAATGTGCCAATTTTAATATTTTTGATATAATTTCAAAAATAAATAATAAGGTACATATATTATGGAATTATGCGTAGCCCTTGATATGCCTACAAAAGAAGAAAATTTAGACTTAGTTAAAAAAATACAAAATTACGACCTTTGGCTAAAAGTAGGGCTTCGTACATATATTCG
>JAMOMX010000083.1 GCA_027066935.1 Sulfurimonas sp.
CATCTGGAGATGTGGAATAAAGAAGTTTGCATTATTTTAAAAGCGACTCAAAAAAGAGTCTATTTCTAGGTTCTTTTAAAAGTTTTTTTGCCTCTTTGTTAGTTAGGATTGATATATCATCTTTTTTATTTAACTGATCCCAATTTTTTTGCATAAAATCACCTAGTATATTTTTTTCTTTTTCATAAAGCACACCATATCCTTCAAGTGTTTTAAAGAGGATAAAGTTTCTTTTCCCTATATAAAAACTAGGTTTATTTTTAAAGGTGTACCATTTTGGATTCTCTTTAAGAAGACCTGGAAATATATATCCAACATCAACAGTCTCGTTTTCTACAAATAGAGAAATAAGCTTATGATGACTCTCTAAGCAAGCATTGTTTTTATGTCCTGTCCCTCTTTTTCGACCTATATAAATTTGAATTTTATAATTTTCATATATTTCTATATGTTGAAAATATAATCCTGTATCATAGTCGCCTAAACTGATTGATACACTAGAGCATCGTGCTTTGGCACACTTTGGACAATCTTCTACGCGACTCTCATACCAATTCATCTTGTCAAACCAATCTTCAAATTCAAAAATGTTTGATAAAAATTCATTTTCTTCATCAAATACAGTTTTTAAAAGATGAAAAAACTTTGATAACCTTTCAACCTCTTCTTCTTTATCTTTAATATATATGATTAACTTTGCACAAAACAATTCTAACATCTAGTTCTCCTTATATTGGTAATTTTGAGATAGCAATCGCTTGCGCTGTAGCTCTAACCGTCCATGAGATGCAATTTGTACCAGCTAAACTGTAATTAATTTTACATTTATCTGCAGAACCTCTCAATACAAGAGCCTCCCATATTAATTTTTGTATAGGCGTAAAGCGTGTTATTTTAGCTTTTATTCCTTTTAAAGGTTCTCCACCGCTCGTTACACCATTTATTGTTCTATTCTTTACAATAAATCCAGGTATTAGTGATCCAAGTTTTGCCGTAAGAACTCCTCCCCAACCATCATCTGCACCAACATCATATCTGAATCCAATAGAGCTATTTTTTTTACCGATATACATATACATATGAGGTGTCCACAATGTTGTATAAGTATAGACATTCCAAATTTTCATTTTTCTGGAACTGCGTGCAAGAATAGGAGCAGACCGTATGGTTGCAGAAAGAATACCTCTAATAGCAATGCCAGCAGTCAAACCTAGCATGCTCATATTTCCACTAGGATCAGTATACATAAGCGGATTTGCATTGGCATACAAGTAGTGATTTTGGGTTATAGGGTTGCCAGCTACTCCGTCGTAAGTATCTCTTGTTAAAAACCTACTAGATGTTGGGCTATAATATCTAGCCCTTAGATAGTAATATTCCGTCTCTTTATCAAACTGCTCACCAGTAAATAAGAAATTATTTTCTGATGTGCCTACATGACTTGCTATCTCTCCATAAGGAGTATAATCATAACTATCGGTTAATGTTTCTGAAGTGCCAACAAGCCCTCTCGTAGAACCCAATGCATCTGTAAGATAAAAACTACTTCCATTGCTAATTAAATCATTCCCATAAGTATAATGCACATCTGTACCATTTTTGCTCTCTGTGATAACCTGCGCATAAGGAGTGTTTGTATTTGATGGTGGGATGCTTGCGGTTAGGGTTAGGGTGAAGAGCAGGAGAAGAGGCAGGATTGATTTTAATTTGGGCATTATCAGCTCTTCTCCTTTTTGGTTTTGTTATTTTATCACACTCTTTATGGCAATATGCCATCTACAAGAGTGAGGGAAATTTCTTAGTCCATTGGTGTAGTCCAACCCTCAATTCTTGCACAATAAACATAATATTCGGTTGGTTTAGAATTGGCATAGAATCTATAGCATTTAAAATCTTCAAAGTCTATTAATCCAGACTCTAATGCACTTTTTGGAATAACCTCTTTGACTTCCTCCTGATTAATCGATTTTAATTCATCTATTGAATCTCTAAACAAACCTAAGCGATTCTTTTTTATTCCAACCGAATCAATTGATATAGGTAAGTGAAAAAAATAAACCTCAAAAAACTTTAGATAAAAAAGCTCATCTTCCCTTTTGCCTCCGTTTGATTCAAACTTAAAGATTAATGCATTATCTTCTTTAAGATACTCTTCTAAACTACCATGATTGAATTCACTAAATAATTTCAATAATAAACTTTCGCTTTCTATAATATTCATATATTTATCCTTCTTTTAATTCAAAACACTATTAAAAATAATAATGATTTTTGCAACTTGTATTTTGACTATAACACAAATGATAGTGTGGTTTAAATGTTGGTGGATAATTTATATAATCCATATAGTCCACTCTAAATGTAAATGCTGTTCCAGAGCCAGAGTTGCCATTTTTCCCAAGTTTATATCTTAACTGAAAAACTCTCCCTGGCTTCCCTCCAGCTATAAAACTTAATCTAGTATTGCCAAGTAGCCTAAAATAAGGTGATTTTATTTCCTTTGTTGCCAAATATGGGAGCGATGGAGATGAAACATCTATAAAATGTTTTATTCCTTTGTTCTTTGATGCTTTTCTAAAGGAATTCGAATTTCTAAACTTTTTAAATGAATTAATAGCTTTTGGCAATACTCTCCATGCATTTATCATTCTTCTAGAGCTACTAGATGTTACAACTCTATTGGCATAAGTCATAAAATTCTTTACAACAAAAATATTAAAATTAGCTACTGTTTGACTTGAAAAACCAATCAGACTTCTTGCTCCTATAGCACCAAGTGAACCCATAATGCTCATTGAATTACCCAAGCTCATCATACTCATATTTCCACTGGGATCAATAAACATTGCAGGGTTTGTATTACTGTAAAGATAATGATTTAATGTAACAGGTTCATGGTCTCTACCATCATAGGTATCACGACTCATAAACCTTGTACTATGTGGACTATAGTATCTAGCTCTTAGATAGTAATCTTCCGTCTCTTTATCTAGTTGTTCACCAGTAAACAAAAAGTTATTTTCTGATGTACCTGTATGATTTGTAAGCTCACCATATGGAGTGTAATTGTAGCTATCAGTAAGCGTTTCTGAACTATCAACTAGCCCTCTTGTGCTACCAAGAGCATCAGTTAAAAAGAACTGTGAGCCGTTACTTATAAGGTCATTCCCATAAGTATAATGCACATCTGAACCACCGTTACTCTCTGATATGACTTGCGCATAAGGAGTGTTTGTATCAACAAGGTAGCTTGTCGTAGTTCCATCAGCTACTTTTGCAATCCTGTTGTCGTTTGCATCGTAAGAGTATTCAATAGTCTGTGTTGGCGTAGTAACTTTAATAAGTCTATTTTTATCATCGTGCTCATATGTTGTGCTGTCTTTTTGTGTCAAGTTCCCATTTGCATCATAGGTAAATGTACTTGTGCCTTGTGCTGTGAGTTGGTCATTGGCATTGTAGGTGTAAGCCGTATTTGCACCGTCAATAGTTTTAGTAAGTAAATTGCCAACTAAGTCATAACTGTAAGTAGTAATCGTGTTGTTTCCACTTGGGTCATTGGCAACTGTTTCACTTGTGAGTTGATTGACATTGTTGTAAACATAGTTAACAGTTCTGCCACTACTCTCAACAACTCTAACTCTATTACCAACCGCATCTAGCGTATAGGCAAAGCTCTG
>JAMOMX010000084.1 GCA_027066935.1 Sulfurimonas sp.
TTTTCTAATCGTTTTACATTATAGATACGACCTTGCACAAGCAGAGCATTACTTGGTTTGTCATTGAGTGAAAATTCAAAAAAGAAACTCCCTTGTTTTATCTGTGTAGAGAGTGCAATACCAAAGAAAATATGATGATTAAATTTTTTTACAACTAAAACAGGTCTTGAAAATATTTTACCTTTACCATCTTGTTCATAGCCTATATTTACACCTATACTTATCCAAAATATATCTCTTTGTTTAAAAATAATCTCTTTTTTACTATTATGAAGCTTTTGTTTTAAGCTATTCCATTTATTAAACTCTTTATTCATCAGTTATAACCCTCGCCATCAAAAAATACTCCAACACTAAGTCTTTTTTCAATCCTTTCAAGTCGTTCAAACATAAGGGTATTTGAAACTATAGCTTTTCTCATACTTACAAATGGTTCTATTATCTTTATGCTCACATCTATTGCTATATCACTTTTTAGGATAGCACTAAGCATAGAAATACCTTGTTCTGTAAAAGCATAAGGGTTACTTCCTCCTGGATGTTGTTTTGGTGGTATCACATTTTGTGATACCATAAAGTTTATCTCATCATCCGATAATTCAAACATAAAATCTTTTGGAAATTTATCTATATTTCTTTTTACTGCTTGTTTTAGTGCTCTGTTTTCTACTTGATAAAGCTGTGCTAAATCTCTATCTAATATTGTTTGTATATTACGCAAAGTATAAATTTTGTTTTCTATATCGTAAACCACTAAGTTGTTCATGCTACTTTTAAACTCCAATTATTATTTTTACTTGCTTCTTTAGTTCTAAGTTCTTGAGTTTGTAAGCCTTGTTGTATGGTTTTGTTTAGTTCATCTTCTTTTTGTTGTTGTAATCTCTCTTTATTAATAACATAATCTTTAAAAATATACTCTTTAAGTATATTAGTTGCCCAAATACGAAACTTAGTTGCTTTTTTACTATTTACTCTATACCCTATTGATATGATGGTATCAAGATTATAAAATTTTGTTTTTTTAATCTGTTTTTTACCCTCTATTGCTCTATATTGAGTGGTGTGTTCCAAAATGGAACATACCATTTTTTCATCCAATTCACCACTTTTAAATATATTACTCAAATGCTTTGTAATAGCTGGTCTTTGTACTTCAAAGAGTTCAGCTATTTGTCTCTGATTAAGCCAAATAGTTTCATTTTCAACCATTGTTTTTAACTCAACATTTCCAGTTTCATAGATAACTATATCGCTCATAATACAACCTTTGCCAAGTTCTTATTTATTTGTTTTAAGTTCGAGTTCCTCTTCTATCTGCTCTTGCAACTCTTTTTAAAGCTTTCCATATTATTCCAAATATTAAAATTTATTTTTAATTATTATAGCTAAATTTAAAAAAATATACGAGTACATAATTTCAAGTACCAGGGCTGTTTCATACTAACAAGTTTTTCTGTTTCGTCACCCTGAACTTGCACCACATGGGCATGATAATTCAGGGTCTAGTTTTTACTGTATTTTATATTAGATTCCCAGTCAAGCTGAGAATGACTGTACTAATAAGCTTAGTATGAAACAGCCGTGTTTCAAGTACTGCAATCTCTTAAGAGTTTTCTATTTTACATATTTTTTTTATATTTTTTTGATAAAATAATAATACCAATCACCATTAAAAGGTAGGATATCTATGTCTAAAAATAAAAAAATAGCTATTATTGGTGCAGGGGCATCTGGTCTTTTTTGCGCTATTGAGTGTGCTAAAAATAGATTTCAAGTTGATATTTATGAGCAAAATTCTAAATGTGCTAAAAAGATTCTTGTTTCTGGAAATGGGCGATGCAATATCACAAACACAACTTTTACTCAAGATGATTACTTTACTCAAAATCCATCTTTTGTAAAGTATGCTTTAGATAAACTTTCTTTTAAAGAGTTTGAAAAATTTGCCTCATCTGTTGGACTACTTTTAGATATTAAAAATGATGGTAAAGTTTATCCACTGAGTAATGAAGCAAAAAGTGTAACAAATTTATTTATAAGTCATGCCAAAAATCTAGGTGTTAATTTTTTTATGGATACCAAAATAACAGATATAAAAAAACTCTTTAAAGATTATGATGGCGTAGTTATAGCAACAGGCTCTGAGGCAGCTCCTCATCTTGGTGGAAATGCTGATGGACAAAAATTTGCAAAAGAGTTTGGACACAATATAATACCTACATACCCATCTTTAGTTCAATTACACCTAAATTCATCCCTTACAACCAATATGAGCGGAGCTAAAATTGATGGAGAGGTTACACTTTTTATAAATAACTCTAAAACACTACAAACACAAGGAGATATACTCTTTACAGATTATGGAGTATCAGGTTTTGCAATTTTAGATATCTCTCAAATGGCATCTGAATCTTTGATGAACTATCAAGCTGTTGATATTGTTATAAACTTGCTTCCATCTTTTACAACACAAAAATTATCATCACATATTATGAAACTCTCTAATATAAATTCTAATATGACAATACTAAATATTTTACATGGTTTAATCCCTATTAAAATCGCTAAAGTAGTTTTAAATTTACTAGAATTATCACACTCCATGAAAGCTAAAGAGTTAAATACTAAAGATTCTAAAAAATTAGCAAACAAAATATTAAACTGGAAATTTGAGGTTAATGATACTCACGGATTTCGTCATGCAGAGGTATCTGGTGGTGGAGTTGATGTAGATGAAATAAATCCACATACAATGGAATCATTAAAACAACCAAACTTATACTTTTGTGGTGAAGTTTTAGATGTAGTTGGTAGACGTGGAGGATATAACTTTGCTTGGGCTTGGGCTAGTGCTTTTGTGGTTGCTAAAAAACTTACAAATAAACACCTATGAAAACAATCATTATTTATTGAGTAAATTGTTAAAGATTAATTAATTTAAGATAGTGTATGATATACGAAATAAAGGAAAAAGAATGAAAATAATTTTACTATTTAGCTTACTATTTACATCACTATTAGCAGCTCAAACACAAAATGAAAATTTTGTAACTCTATATTTTAAAGAAATTATCGGTTTTATCATAATATTAACTTTATTTATAATCTTTTTAATTACAAGAAAAAACAAACATGCTAAAAAACAAAATTTAGATGTTTTTAGTAATGATACTAGAAATATTAAAACTAAAGAGGTTAAACCAAAAGTAGAAAAAAATATCAATCAAGTCAACAATAATAAAACTCAAAACAATGAGCCAATAATTATAAATAAAGTTGATGAACCTAAAAATACTGAATCTATTGTTATAGAAAAAGTTGCGGATGTTAAAGAGAAAAATCAAAATACTAGCTCAATTGAAATTAAAAAAATAAAACAATATACTAAAAAGAAAAAAGATGATTTTAAAGATTTTAAAGATTCTAGAATTATGATAGCTGAAGATAATATGATTAACCAAAAAGTTGTAAGTGGTTTATTATCAACTTCTGGTATACATATCGTAATAGTAGATGATGGATTAGAAGCTATAAATTATTTAAAAAAAGATAATGATTTTTGTATAATACTGATGGATGCTCATATGCCAAATATGGATGGCTATGAAGCAACAAAACTAATTCGTCAAGAAGAAAAATATCAACATATTACAGTTGTAGCACTAAGCGGTGATACTGCTACAGATGATATTAGAAAGATGAAAGAAGCAGGTATGCAAGAACACCTTGAGAAGCCCCTAAGAATAAATGCACTATATAGTGTACTAGCTGCATATTCTTTTAACAGAAAAGATGGTGTAGATTTAAATAAAAAAATACTTAGCAACAATAATAGTGGGCAGGAGTTATCTACAGAACTCGGTATCGAGATTTGTGGTGGAGATGAAGGTTTTTATAAAGAGATTTTAAAAGATTTTATAAATGATTATTCAGACTCAATAACAAAGATTCAAAACTTTTTAAATAATAACAAATTTTCAAAGGTAGATGAACTGCTCTTAGACATTAGTGGTGTTGTAGCAAATATTGGAGCTACAAATATTGAAAACTTAGTTAAAGGTTTCAAGCTATCTCTTAAAACCCCAGATGATGAAAAATATATACTGCTATTTAAGCAATACGCAAAACATCATAGAGCTTTAGAGAATGAAATAAGAAAATATTTAGCTCAATAATTATAAAAACCATTTTAAGCTATCTCTAAGTTCAACCACTTTCCCAACCACTATGAGTGCAGGTGTTGGAATATTTTTAGCTTTTAGCGATATATTTGCAAGAGTCCCAACAATAACTTGTTGCTCTTTTGTAGTCCCTTTTGATATCACAGCAACTGGATAATTTTCACCTTTACCAATTCCAATAAGTTTATTACTAATTTTATCAAGATTATGAAGCCCCATTAAAAAAACAATTGTTTCATCACTCTTTAACTCATCCCAATCGATACTAGAAAAATTTCTATTTGAAGCTTCATGCCCAGTTACTACTCTAAAACTTTTAGATATACCTCTATGTGTGACAGGAATTCCAGCGTATGCTGGTACGGATATAGCAGAGGTTATCCCTGGAATAATTTCAAACTCTACCTCTCTTTTAAAAAGATAAAGTGCTTCCTCCCCTCCTCTACCAAAGACAAATGGATCGCCACCTTTTAAACGAACAACATTTTCATATTTTAGTGAACTTTTATAAATCACTTCATTTATATCATCTTGTGGCATGATATGACGACCATCTTCTTTGCCAACATATATAAACTCACAACCATTTTTTGCTTTTTTCAAAATTTCTGGATTAGCTAAACGATCATAAATAATCACATCAGCCTCTTGAATAATTCGTAATGCTTTAATAGTTAATAATTCTATATCACCTGGTCCTGCACCAGTTAAATATACTTTACTCAAATTTTCTCCTCAAAGAAAAACTAAATCAAGAATCAAGTATTGCCTGATTTTAGTTTTTTAAGTGCCATTTCTTCATTGTCTGTACGCATTAAAGATTCACCAACCAAAAAAGCATCAACACCAGCTTTACTCAAATCTTCTAGTTGCCCATGCTCATAAATTCCACTCTCAGCTATAATGATTTTTCCATTTGGTATCATAGGTATCAAATCATAACAGAGGTTCATATCCATCTCAAAAGTTTTTAGATTTCTATGGTTAATTCCAATTATATCACTTCCAGCATAGATAGCTTTAATTAAGTCTGATTTATCATGAACTTCAACTAAAGCCTCCATACCTAAATGACGTGTATAAGCAAGTAGCTCTTTTAACTCTTTTTTGCTAAGTGCAGCAGCTATCAGTAAAATAAAATCAGCACCATGAACCATAGCTTCTAATATTTGATATTTTGATACTATAAAATCTTTTCTAAGCAGGGGGATAGATACATATCTTCTAATTCCACCAAGGTAGTCTAAGTTACCTTGAAAAAAATGTGGCTCAGTTAAAACAGAGATAGCACTAGCTCCACCTCTTTCATAAGCTTGTGCAATCTCTAATGGATCAAAATCTTCACGAATAACACCTTTTGATGGAGAAGCTTTTTTAACCTCTGCAATTATTCTATATGGATCTTTTTGTGTAGCTTTAAGGAATGGTATTACATCACGAGGTACTCTTGCATTATATGCTAAAGAACGACCTAACCAGTCAAGAGAGAACTCTTTTTCCCTTTTTTTTAAATCTTCTTTTGTTTTTTTTATAATATCGTCTAAAATCATTTTATTATAGTTAGAATCTCTTTAACGAGCATATTTACCTTGTTAAATGTAGCCGGAAAAGAAATAGATTCTTACTGTTTTCCTTTATTTTTAATTTGTTTACATTTTTTAATTTTTTCGTAATGCTCTAAAACTTCAGGTTCATTACCACCCTCTAATTTCATAACTTTAAGTATCAATTTTTCAGCTTTTGAACATTTACCTAATTTATAATAACCCCAAGCCATAGAATCAAGATAATAAGAGGAATCTGGTTGCTGTTTTAATGCTTTTTGTATATATGTCATCCCAAGTTTAACATCTATTTCATGATCAATTAAAAGATATCCAAGATAGTTAAGATATAAAGCATTATCATCATCTATCTGAAGTACTCTTTTTAATTTATTTATAACTCTACTTTGCATCCCAATATCATTTTTATCTTTAGCTGATTCATATTTAAAAATAGCGTTTTGACCTAAGTAGTCTATCTCGGCTGTATCATTATAAATCTTCATCGCTTGCTTAGTTGCTTTGTCGTAGTTTTTTAATTGTATATAAAGCTGCAAAAGTAATTTATCATCACTAGAACTATCTTCTAAAAAAGTCATAAGCTTTATATAATCTTTTTTATATCCATAAATTTGAATAATTTTTTTAGTTACCTCTTCATCTTTGTCAATTTCATATAATCTTAAATAGGTTGATAATAAACCATCTATATCGTTCTCATCACTATAAAAACTAAGCAATCTGTTACATATCAATTTTGAGCATCCATAGATCAAAGAGTGAGACTCTAGTTGAGCTATTGCATCTTTTTTTCTATCCATATTAACATAAAGAATTACAGAGAGTCTATCTAAAACTTTTTCATTAAAATCTTTTGCATAGGCACTCTCTAAATATTTTAAAGCAGTGTCATACTTTTGAAGTTTTACATATATTTCACTAGCTAGTATATAATCGTTAACCTCTTGTGATTCTTGAACTAAAAGTATCGATATTGTTTTAGCTAGTTCAAGCTCATTTAAACTAATTAAAGCTACTATTTTTATCCGTATGAGATTAAAATCTTTAAATTCACCTAAAGTAATTTCATCTACTCTTTTTACAATTTTTTCATATTGTTTATCTGATAAATCATTTTTTAAAGAGCGGTATAGATACTCTTTTTTATCAGATTTTATATACAATATATTAAAAATATCAGATGCTATAGTGTAATTTCTTAGTTCTTCTGCTCTTAGAGCTATAAGAATCATCTTATCTTCTTGCTCAAAAGCTTTTTCATTGTTTGCTACTTGAAAATTCGGCGATGTGCTACACCCACCAAATGCAAATAGTAAAAAAAGTATAACTAAATAGTTATACATTAATAATCCCGGGACATTCATCTTTTAATTCACCAATTCTTGTTTTATAATAGTCCCAAAATGGAAATGTTTTACACTGAGTAGGTCTAACATCATAAATTTTGCAACCATTTAACTCTTTATTATAAAAAATACATTCATAACTACCATCAACTTTATTCTCTTTTATTGAGTACTTGAAACCCTTTTTAAAAAGGTATTTTGACACAAGTTGTTTAATATCAATAAACAAAACCTCACTTATTGCTAAAGCTTCATTTTTTGTGACATATATATAACCACTCTCTCCTGTACAACACTTCCCCTCACACTCCTTGCATGCTAGAGGATTAAAGGTGAAGTTGTAGCCATCTTTTTTTATTAGATTTGACATTTTATACTTTGTGTATTTGCTTTTTTATAGATATTTTGTGCCCTTTTTGAGATTTTATCACCATCAAAACTAATAAATGGTTTATGAATTTTCATCAAGGAGTTAGAACCATTTCTAGCATGTACTAACACCAATGAAGCTACTCTATCTATCTTTGGATGAACAAATTGAACATCTACAATTTTCATCTTTACTTTTGCCAACTCTGCACAAATCTCGCCAAAATATATAGCATCATAACAAAAGACAAAATGAGATTTTGGTTTTAAAAGCTGTGATACTTTTTTAAAAAAATCACCAATTGGCAAATTTATATTGTACCTTGCATTAAACAACATCTCATCTTCACTTTTTGTACTCTCAGAGTGATAAAATGGTGGATTTGAAACTATATAATCATACTTTTTTTCAAACTGATACGTTAACATATCTCCTGAGTGTATCTTATAATCAATACTATTTACTCTTGCATTATTTGTAGCGTATGACACAAAAATATCTTGCTTTTCTATAGCTTCAATATTTACTTTTTTATTGTCTCTAGCAACTAAAAGTCCTACAATCCCACATCCTGCTCCAACATCAAGCATATCCCCACGAGGGTTAAAAGATGAAATGAAGTCATATAAAAACAAAGAATCACTATTATAGCAATAACCTGATTCTGGTTGATAAAGTAACATCATTATCCTTAATTTTATTTCATAAAATAAAGGTAACCTTTATCTTTTTTAAAACGGTATCGGAAATAATTCCGTTACCTACGCTAACACTTGGTTCTCTTTGGCAGAGAGCCCAAAGCACTAGTGCTTTTATTTAAAGAATTCCTTTAATAGATTTGATTATAATAATGATATTATATCTTAAAGGCTTTAAATTATGATAATTATACCAGCTAGGCTTGCATCAACAAGGTTCCCACAAAAAGTTTTAGCAAAGATTGGTGGTCTGCCAATGGTTGTAAGGACGGCAAAAGCAGTTGAGCATTTAGATAAGGTTGTAGTAGCTGCTGATGATGAAGTAATCATATCAACTTGTAGAAAACATGGTATTGAAGCTATGTTAACTTCCACTACACATAAAAGTGGCACAGATAGAATCAATGAATGTGCTAATATTTTAAATCTTAAGGATGATGAGATAATTATAAATGTTCAAGCAGATGAACCTTTTATAGAACCAGAAGTTGT
The DNA here is from genome assembly GCA_027066935.1 of Sulfurimonas sp. GTDB lineage: Bacteria > Campylobacterota > Campylobacteria > Campylobacterales > Sulfurimonadaceae > Sulfurimonas. The sequence continues at coordinate 8,653 of JAMOMX010000084.1, forward strand.
AGAGTTACTTATAAATAAACTCCAAGAGCTACAAAATGCAAAAGAGCCATTTGTTATGGGTAGTTGTTATAACTCTATAAATGCCGACTCAGCAGAGGATCCAAACCTTGTAAAAGTTGTTTTAGATAGTGATAATAATGCCATATACTTTTCACGCTCTTTAATTCCATACAACAGAAGTGGAAGAGCAAATTATTTTGGGCATATTGGCATATATGGATTTTCTAAAAAAAGTTTAAAAGAGTTTTGTAATTTAGATGATGCCCCAATAGAAGATATAGAGGGACTAGAACAACTCCGTGCCATCCATCATCAAAAAAAGATAACTATGCTTAAAGTTGCAAGCACTAGTTTTGGGATTGACACTAAAGAAGATTTAGAGCGTGCTATAGAAATTTTTTTATAAATTTATAGTTATACCAATCCTCATTAAAAGGTAGGTATTAATACCAAGTATTTATTAGACTTCTTGCATAACCTAGATTCTGAATCAAGTTCAGAATGACGGAATTTCGAGCATGTCGTCATTCCAAACTTGATTTGGAATCTAGTTTTTAAAGTTTTGCAAGAAGTCTATTAATTAAGTTCTTGGTTTTATTATGATAGTATAATCACCAAACTGTTCATTCATAGCAAATTCATGTTTTTTACAAAATGTCTCTTGCATATGTTTTATCATTATTTCAGCTTCATTTTTAGCATCATCTTTTAGATCAAACTCATTCACCTCTGCTAATCCACTTTTGAAAAAACATCTACATGCATTTTGAACTTTTACTTTATACGCCATTACTAACTCCTAATTTTAATTTAATTTTTAATATAATGAAAATTAATTTATGCTAATTCTTTGGGCTCCATATTTTTACAAAATAAGGGCTCCAAGAATTAGAAATTTTCATCAAAAATCAAATATGTCATCCATATCTCCTGCATCATCTGATGTAGTATTTTGCATTGTTAACATTGAAGATATTGTTTGACAATTAACAACAATAGTATCATTCATAAAATCAATACTTGGTGCACCACTTGTAAAACTCATATCAATCCACGAACTCATATCATTTGCAAAAGCTTTACACATTGGACCGAGTGACTCAGAGTTTTGAATAAACTCATCTTTATGGTTTGACATATCAGATGCTAAGGAACTTAACGCCACAGAGATAGAGTAAACTTCAGGATAAGAAGAAAGCAATGCCCCTATTTTCTCTAAATAGCCATATATCTCATCAACTTCTTCATCATTTAAATCACCACCACCTGCAATTAACATTAGTGAATTTAAATTTGAAGCATACTCTTTTAAATCTATCATATCTTCAGGTTCTATATAATCAAATACTACTAGATTTTTTTTAGATTTTTTAAATTTAGTAGATGTTACTTGATTAACCTCTTTTAAAGCTATAGGTTTACTTTTTGTCTCTGTATTTGATTCTATTTCATATTCTTCATCTCTTATTGTGTTTATTTTATAGAGTTTAAAAGAGAGAGTATCTCCCTCAATTTTGTAATCTAAATCAGAATCACTTCTTGAGATGATAAGTTTAACAACTTTTTTTGGCATTTTTTCCATATTTTTAATCGAAAAATATTGAAATTGTTCTGATTCTTCTACATATATATCACAATGTTTAAAAAATTTCAACTGGGTCTCTGCAATACTAAAAGCAGTACGAACCACATCACTTAAACCATCATATTTTTTATTTGTAGCAAACAAAAAACATTCCCAAAATTCAGCTAGTGCATTTTCTGAAGTTATCATAAATCTGGTATATTTACTAAATACTTTTGATGTGTATACATTGATTTTATTTATATTATGCATCAAATGTTCACGATAATTATTAATAGCAATATAATTAGAAAGCCTACTTATAAATATATCTGTATTTATTGGTTTTGGTATATAGTCCTCTGCTCCATTATTTAAAATTAGTTTCATTCTATCTACATCATCAACAGCTGAAACAGCAATAATCATCATCTTAGGAAATTTTTCTTTTATAATTTTTGTAGCTTCAATTCCATCTACATTAGGCATCATAATATCCATATATACTATATCAAAATGGTTGTTTTGACATATATCTATAGCTTCTTGACCATCAGTTGCTTCTTTAATATCAAAAGAAATATTTTCATTTTCTTGATAATCTTCTAAAACAAGCTTTATCATCATTCTATTATTTGAATTATCATCAACTATAAGTATATTCATCTCTTCTCCTGTAGTTTTTTAAGTAGCTCTTCTACACACCTTTTATAATCTTTCATACCTTTTGAACGCTTTTCATTCAAAACAATAGGACGACCCTGCTCAAACTGACGAGCAAGTTTTATATCAACTCCAATTGGACTTAATAATTTTTCTTTACCAAAAGATGTTTCAACTTTTAATAAAGACTCTTTATGCTCATTAATATGAGGGTTATACATAACTGGTAATATTGATACATCAACTATATCTCTACCAAGTTGAGATGCACTTTGAAACACTGCTCTTAACATCTGACCAACTGCTACTACACCTAAATGATGTGGTATAAATGGAATTAATACACTATCAGCTACCTCTAATGAATTTTTTAATTGCGCATCTAATGTTGGCGGTGTATCTATTACACAATAATCAAAAAAATCAGAAATATTTTCTTTTTTAAAACGATTTTTTAAAACACCTCGTAAATCTGAATATTCATATACATCAAAAATTGCTAAAGCTGGAGATAATGTAAGATTATCATGACATGTTGGAATAAAAGTTTCACTCAATGTTTTTCCCTCAAATATAGAGTGAACACCAAGAGTCTCACTTGGTTCACATCCAACACCAATGCTTGCATGACCTTGTGTATCAAAATCAAGCAATAGTACCTGACCTTTTTTAGCTAAAGAGCTAGCTATATTTACAGCAGTGGTAGTTTTAGCACTACCACCCTTACGATTACTAACTACAATGGTTTTCACTAGCAACAAATCCTTTTAAAACACTTTCATATATCTTCTTTGAATCTCCAAACTCATAAGAAGCAGTATAACTTTTTTTATAAGCTAAGACAAGCTGAAGCACTGCTAAGTGTATATCATTACAACTCTTAAAATCAAAAACAACCTCATCTCCAGCCTTTTCTTGTAAAAAATCCCTTAATGAACTTATCTCATCTTCATATATAACTTCAGAAAATTTTACTATATTATTATCATATGTTATAGCCATATTAACTCCCTTATTTTGGTAATCTTAGTTCTGAAATAACATTTATTAAAACTTTATTAATATCTAAAATTCCTTCTATATCTAGTAGCTCACTTGTTTTATTTTCATTTTCACTACTCATAATATCACTCTTTGTTATATGTGCAATATCATCAATATTGTCAATTTTAATTGCAAAAGTATCCCCTGCATTTTCATATATTAATAATTTTTGCAACGAATTTGCTACACTTTGTATCTCTAAAACAAAAACATCTAAAGAATCAATAGTTTGTGTGTATATATCTTCTAAACTATTCTTAAAAATATCTTTAGCCATAGCTTTATCTTTTTTATATATTTCTAACACTTCACCACCTAAAAGATGAAGTTTTTTATGATATTCAATCAATTTTGTTAATTTTTTAGCTACTTTATCATCATTTGGAGTAAAATTATCTACCCAAATTCCAAGTTCACAAATATGTGGATTGGTGGTGTCGTTAAATTCAGAATCCTCAAATATTGCACCCTTTAACTTAGTAACCCAATCTAAATGATCATATTTTAATTTTTTAAATAACTCAGATAGCTCTAGTTCATAATCTTTAATTCCTATCAATTTTCTAAAATTTAGTACTTTTATAATTTTATCTTCATAAGACATGATTCCATCAATCATATGGTGTGATGTAGGTATATTAGTCAATTCTGGAACTTGAATAATCCTTTGAATATTATCAATTCTTAAAGCATATTTATTATTAATTACACTAAAAACTATTAAATCAATCATTTTTTTTGCCTTTATGCAACTGCTTCATCTTTTTTAAGATGTTGTGAAATTCCTAATAAACCAAGTGGATCTATAGACATAATTATTTGACCATTACCCAACAAAGCAGTACCACTAAACAATGGATGATTTTCCATTATACCAACCAATGGTTTTTGAACAACATCCAGTTGGCCAAGGAACTCATTTACAACAACAGCTAATAGATTGTCTTTAATATTTAAAACAACTATTGAGAGTGGTTTATCATCCATATCATCTTCATTTAACATAGATTTTATAAATAACAATGGTATAACTTCACCACGAATATAGATAAATGGCTCATTGTGTAAGTATTCAATTTCAGATTTTTCTATCTTTACAGTTTCATTTACACTATCCATTGGAATTCCATAATGGATATTATTCATTTGAATATGAAGTAGTGATGTAACAGCTAAAGACATAGGTATTATTAATGATATTGTAGTACCAATGTTAGCTTTTGTAGTTATATTTATATTACCGCCAAAAGCATCAACTGATTTTTTAACAACATCCATACCAACACCTCGTCCACTAAACTCTGTAATCTCTTCTACTGTTGAGAGACCTGGCAAAAGAACAAGTTCAGCCATCTCATCTTCACTTAAGGCATCTATCTCCTCTGGTGTCATAAGACCTTTTTCTAGTACTTTACTAGCAACCCTTTCAACATTAATTCCAGCACCATCATCAATAATTTTAATAACAATCTTATCTGATTGTGCATAAGCATTTAAAGTAACTGTTCCGCTAGGATTTTTACCTTTTTGCTCACGAACATCAGGCATCTCAATACCGTGATCAAGAGAATTACGCATAATATGAATCATAGGATCAGCTAACATCTCAATCATATTTTTATCAAGCTTAGTCTCTCCACCACTCATATCTAGTTTCACTTTTTTACCAAGTTTTTTTGATATATCACGAACAAGTTTAGGATATCTATCAAACACATAAGAGATAGGTAACATTCTCATACCCATAATCAAATCTTGAAGTTGCTCTGATAAACGGTTTATAAATATATATTTTTCCATAATTTCACGCTTAATCATATCATGTGACATACTTATGACATTGTCAGCCAAATAAGGAAGTGAATTTTTAGCAACTAATAATTCTCCAACAACATTCATTAAACTATCAATAGATTCTTGCTCTATTTTAACTGTTTTGCCAACTACTGGTTTTTTATCTTCTTTTTTAATTTCTACTACTGATGGTTTTTTATTTTCTTTAACTACTACTTTTTGTTCTTGCTCCGGTTCTACTTCTATCTCTACTTTAGTTTCAACTACTTGATTTTGTGTAGTATCAGATTTTACTTCATCTTTACCAAGCTTTTTAGATAAAAAGTTCACTAAATCATCTTTAGAATTAAATTCTGTTGGTATATCTGGAATATATTGTCTCATCTTTAATAATATTTCACTTACTCTAGCAATATCTTCATCATTATTTACAAACTCTAAAGCACTGTATTGTTGCTCTAACATACCATCTAATATAGCTTGAGTAACCTCATCAGCTTCTTTTACCTCATCTACTTTAACACTAGTGGTCTCTTTAGTTATGCTTTGGTCTTGTACCTCTTGTGAATCATCTATATTTATATCATTAGCTGAATAGACTTCACCTTTATATATATTTTTAAAAAATGGTTTTAACTTTGTTTTATCTTCATCTTTAATAAGTCCACAAATGTCTAAAAATCTTTGTAGTTGTGCATATTGTAATGAATCTTTACCTATCAACTCCAACGATTTAGATACTTTTTCACTTATAGCATCTAAATCATGTTCATCTACAATATCACTTAACTCTTTAAGTGAATCTATCTGGTGACCTCTATCACCACTATCTATTTGAAGAAGTGTTGCAATATCTAATGGTAATACCTCCATCTCATCGCTAAAATTAAATAATGACTCTTCAATCTCATCATACACCCCATAAACAAATGCAACCAAATATGTTTTAAGCAACAAACCCTCTTCATCAACAGTCCCACTAAGAACTGCTTTTGAACTATCCTCACTCATACAAGCATATACTCCAAGTACATTATCTCCAAGTAAAGAAAGTGCATATAGGGGATCATTTCCATAAACCATACAAGATTCATCTATATCTAAGATAATTCCATAAAAATTTTCATTGTTACAAAAATCTTGATTTAGCTCATCTAAATTAAAATCAATTTTTTTAAAATTTACTCCATTTAATGTTTTTAAAGACAAATCAACTATACTAGATTTATCCTCAACAATTATAAAAGGTGAACTCCACTCTGTATCTTCATCTTCAAGACTTTTACCCATTAATAAATTTAAAGATATCACAATAGAATTTACTTTTTCTTCATCAGCATCTACTATTTCACCACTCTCCTCAGCAGCCTCTACAAGATTTAATACCTCATCAAAAGCATCATAAAGAACTTCAGTCATCCCATCTACCAACTCTAATCTACCATCACGAAGCATATCTAGTAAATCTTCAGCATGGTGAGTAATATCTCTTATAGAATCAAACCCAACAATTCCACTTCCACCTTTTAAAGTATGGGCTGCACGAAATACAGAGTTAAGTAGCTCTGGATCAGCACCACCAATATCTTCAATATTTTGATCGATAAATGCTAAATTTTCTCTCGCTTCACCTAAAAACTGTTCTAATAACTGATCCATAATATCTCCTAAGTCTCTACTAATATATCTACATAAGCTTTTAATTGCTCTGGACGAATTGGCTTTGTTTCAAATAAATTTGCACCAACTTTATATGCTGATCTTTTATCTTCATCCTTAGCTTGGGTAGTAATCATAATCACTGGAACTGTTTTATTTTTTTTCATTTTTCTAAGTTCAACAATAAATGAATATCCATCCATTATAGGCATATTTACATCTACTAAATACAAATCAATATCAGTATCTAAACTCTTCTCAAGTGCTTCCATACCATTTTCTGCTTCTATAATATCTAAACCAAATGATTTAAGGATAGCTCTATGATAATTTCTAACTGTTTTTGAATCATCTACAACCATAATATTTGCCATCTTATCTCCTTTAAAAAAACTCTATTTCATCTTCTTTATCATGTGTAAGCTTACCAGAAAAAGCATCTCTTTTTCTTTTTGCATCTTCTAGTGTTTTTGTTAACTTTTTTTGTAATTTTTCTAAACTACCTGTTACCACAATTTCATCAGATTGATATGCACTCTCAAAAATATCTATACTTTTTTCAGTACTCTCTATAGCTTCTATTGTTGCACTCAACTGTTGTGATATGATGTCTTGATATTGTAAAGCTGTTGCAGCATTATCATCTAATTCTATTTTAGAATCCTCTATAAAACGACTAAGCATCATAGTGGAGTCTTGAGATAATTTAATTGTGTCTAGTTGAACCTCTTTAATATGCTCGAGAAGCTCTTTAATTGCACTTAACATCATTATTTGATATCTCCTATGGAAGTCTTAATACTCTAGTAATAGCTTGTTTTAATTGCGCAGGATTAAATGGTTTTACTATCCATCCTGTCAAACCTAAAGCTTTACCTTGTTGTTTTAACTCAGGTTTTGTCTCAGTTGTAAGCATCAAACAAGGTGTCCTGCTAGTTGCTGGAACTCCCCTTAAACCCTCTAAAAACTCAAATCCATTCATAACTGGCATATTTAAGTCAGTTATAATTAAATCAGGTGTCATTCCAGCTTTTATCTCCTCTAAAGCTACTT
>JAMOMX010000085.1 GCA_027066935.1 Sulfurimonas sp.
AGACAACAGGACTAGCTTGAAGCCTTTTTTGGCTTCACTCCTAACCTTTTACCCTAAGTAACATCAATCTTCTAATAAATAAAACCAATAAACCAACAGCTAATATTTTAAAATCAATCTCACTTGCAGTATGGATAGTTGCAAATGTATCACTTTGTGTTGCTTCTCGACCCATATCTTGCATAGCTAAAATTTTAGGTGCATATACACCACTAAACATTAAAGATGCAAAAACTACAAGAAATGAACCAACAAATATATATCTATCTCTTTGACCCATTTTATACATCAGTGCCTCATAGGTAAGAACTACAAATGCAACAATATAAAGCCATGTAGCAAATCGACTAAATATTTCTGCCATTATCATCCCTGCATTATATCTATCAAGAACTACATCTACAATAATGGTATCAGTATTAAAAATAACGGGTGCAACTAATACACCAAGAACCATAACTCCGCCAAATGTTGCAGCCAATATAATCAAATATGTAAAATCAACATAAATATTTTGTTTCAACTATTATAACCTTAATGTAAAACCTCTATAAAAATTTGCTAAATCTTTATAAAACTCTAAACTTTGAATTTGTATATTTTTTAGATATAACGCAATTTTACCCTTTTGGTCATAACCTATCTCACAGGAAAAAAACTTAATTTTTCTATTTAAGACTTCAGCAAGTAACTCTTTTATTATCTCATCACCACTCTCTCCACCAAAAAGTGCATTTTGTGGTTCATAATCTAAGTTTGATTCTAATTTTACACCATTCCTAATATATGGAGGGTTTGATACTAAATAATCTATATCTTCATCTATTGGCTCTAAAAGTGAGCCTAAGCGTAACTCTATTCTCTCTTGTAAATTAAACTTTTCAATATTTATTTTAGCAATATTTAAAGCATCTTGTGAAATATCAACACCAATTATTTTAACATTTGGAAATTTAAGAGCTAACATGATAGATATAATCCCACTACCAATACCAACTTCTACAATTGTTAGTTTGGCATCTGCATTTGGTATATTTTTTATCACTTCATCGATTAAAATTTCTGTTTCAGGACGGGGAATTAAAGCACCTTTTACAATGTAAAATTCTTCACTATAAAAACTTACTTTATTTGTTATATATTCTAAAGGTTCATTATTTGAGCGACGCGCTACCTTTTTATATAGTTCTTGAGTATTTTTTATCTCTGTATTTTGATTTGTTAAAAGCCAAAGTTCATCTACTTTAAGATGGTGCATTAAAAGAAGTTGAGCCTCTCTTGAGGCTCTTGGAATATGTGGATTTAACATCTTGGTTATAGTAGCTAAAATATCTTTTACAATGATGCTTTTCAAGTTATTTAATTATTTGAGTCCCAACACCCTCTGATGTAAATAACTCTAACAACATTGAGTGCTCTAGCCTCCCATCAATTATATGTGCCTTTGCAACTCCACCATCTATTGCCTCAAGACAAGCTTCAACTTTTGGAACCATTCCACCATGGATTGTTCCGTCATCCTTTAAGGCTTGAACCTCAGCTTTTGTAAGAGTTGTTAACAACTTTTTATTGCTGTCTAATACACCTGGAGTGTCTGTTAAAAAGATTATTTTGTTTGCGCCTATTGCTTTTGCAACTTTAGATGCACATAGATCCGCGTTTATATTAAATCCTGGATGACCCATCTCAGCTCCCGCCGCAATTGGTGCTATAACCGGTACAAATTTTTCATAAATTAGGTTTGAGATAACATCTTCTTTTACCTCTGTAATATTTCCCGTAAGGCCCCACTTAGCAAAATCTTTAGGTTCAGCTGATATAAAATGTGCATCTTTACCACTAATACCAATAGCTTTAGCTCCATGAGAGTTTAATAGCGACACAATCTCTTTGTTTATCTCACCACTTAAAATCATCTCAGCTATACGCATAATCTCTTTAGTAGTTACACGCTGACCCTCTATGAACCTTGTCTCAATATTTAAAGCATCCAACATATCTGTAATTTTTTTACCACCACCATGAACTATAACAGGTTTTATTCCAACTAGATACATAAGTAAAATATCTTCTGCAAATTTTTCTTTTAGTTGTGGTGATGTTTGTGCGCTTCCACCGTATTTTATAACTACAATCTCTTTGTTGAACTCTTTAATAAATGGAAGGGCATCAAGCAGTGTATTTACTGTTTCAATTTTTCTTTGCACGGTAATCCTCTATAATTTTAAATATTTTTTTATCAACTTTAACCTCTAAATCCAAAAGAGAGAGTGGTAAGTTAAATTTTTCTAATTTTACATAGTCTTTATATGTAACTAAAGCACTATCACTTTTATCTCGAGTCAAAATATCTTTGACTTCATCTTTTGTAAAGTTATGATGGTCTTCAAAGTAGTTTTTACTTACAACATTTGGTAAATACTTATCTAACCTTTGTGGTCTTGCTATAGCTGTTATTAGTGACATTTTATCACATCTATCTTTAAGAGATGTTTTTCGCTTAAAATCTATATCTTCTTTTAATACAACTACCTTTTTTGAACTCCAAAGCCTTTCACGAAAGGCTCCTGATGGCAAACATCTATTGTTTGGCGTTTGTACATCTATAAGTAAATCAAGTTTTTTTATATCGTGTTTAGAATAAGCGTCATCCAAAAAAATTATATCTACACCTAACTCTTTTGCTTTTAATATCGCTTTTTTTCTATCTTCACTCACTATAACCTTAGCATGCGGGATTTTTGTTGCATATATCATAGCTTCATCACCACTTATATCTATATCTTGCAATATATTTTTACCATCGCTTATTAGATACAGACCTTGTGATTTACGCCCATATCCACGAAGTATTATTGCTACATTTTCATACCTTAAAGACAAAGCAGTTACCAATGGAGTTTTACCACTACCCCCAACACTAAGATTTCCAACACTGACTATATCTACCCCAAAATCTTCTTGTTTTTTTGTTTTAAATCTAATCCACATACTAAAACAATATATCCAACTAAGTGGTAACAATAAAAATGATAATAATTTTTGAAAAAGATTTGGATTGTAGAGATACTCTTCAATCCAAAATATGAGAGAGTTTTTCACTTACACTCTAGTTAGAGCTACTTTTTTAACACTATCAACAACATATTTAATTTCTTTATCAGTCATACTTGCATAAATTGGAAGTGAAAGCACTTGTTGAAATGAGCGAAGGGCAACTGGAAATGCATTTACTTTTAGTGCATACTTAGCTTTATAATATGTTATTAGATGTAATGGTATAAAATGTACCCCTGTTGATACACCAATATTCTTTAGCTCTAATGCAAATGAATCTCTATTTTTATCAATCTTAACTATATACAATGTATCTGGCGATTCTATATCATCTAATATTGGTAATGTTATATGAGCAGTATCTGCTAGAGAATCACTATATATTTTTGCTATCTCGTGTTGTCTTAATATATTTTTATCTTGTTTTTTTATTTGCACTCGAATATAAGCAGCATCAAGTTGGCTTATAGAGTAATCATTTCCAATATCAATTACATCGTAAATATATTCCAACGCACCTTCATTTTTTACTATTGCATGATTGTTTAATAGTTTAGCGCGTTTTATGATTTTTTCATCATCTGTAACTAACATTCCGCCATTACAAATATTTTTTCTTAGATGTGAAGAAAAATTAAAACATGTGATATCTGCACCTGTTGAGCCAATTTTCTTCCCCTTATATGTAGCGCCCAATGCATCACAAGCATCTTCAACAATTTTTACATCGTACAATTTAGCCATATTGTAAAGTCTATCTAAGTCAACCGTAATACCAGCTATATGAGTGATTAATACAGCTTTTAATTTTTTTGATTTGTTCTCTTGTAAATATTCTTCTAATTTATCAAGATTTATATTATAAAAACTCTCCTCTATATCTATAAAAACTGGTTCAGCATCAAAATGCCTAATAACTTCTGGAACATTAGGGTGTGAATTTACAGAACAAACAACTTTATCTCCACGTTTTAAATCTAATGCTAACATTGCTAAATGAAGTGCAGATGTGCCATGAGAGGTAGCTATGGAGTAATCAGCTCCAATATATTCGCAAAATTCTTTTTCTAATAAATCAATCTGATTATTACTATCACCATCTAGTACATCACTAATGCTTGAATGTTCATCAACTGTATTTTCATATTTATAAAATGGTACTTTCATTTTTTTCCTTTAAAGTCTAATATCTCTTGGGTAATTAAAATCATGGTTTATAGTCCGCGATGTTAATTTTGCGATCACTGGCATCTTTCTTTTAAAGTGATTACGAAATATTCTATCTATAATCATCTCTAACATATCTTTATCGATACCAAATCTAATAATCTCTTCTTTAGTTAGTCTATCTTCCACATAAAGTTTCATAGCTTCATCTAACTTAGCATAAGAATAACCTAAATCATCCTCATCACTTTGATTAGCCCACAAATCTGCTGATGGTGGTTTAGATATGATGCTTTTTGAAACACCTAAATATTTTGCTAAATCATATACTTCACTCTTATATAGATCACCAATAGGATTCACTGCACTAGCTAAATCACCATACAATGTCCCATAACCCAACATAAGCTCACTTTTATTACTAGTGCCAAGAACTAGGGCATTCTCTCTTGCTGATATATCAAAGAGAGTAGCCATCCTCATACGAGATGAAAAATTGCCTTTTCTTAAATTATCCATATTTGAAGTTATTTTTTCATACGCTTTTAACACTGGTTCTATTGATGCTATTTCAGATTTTAAGTTAAAATCACGACATAACTCATCTGCATCATCTAGTGAACTTTGTGATGAATAATGGGAAGGCATTTTTACACAAAGTAATTTATCTTTAAACACCTCTTGAGCTAAAACAGCAACAACAGCAGAGTCTAAACCACCACTTAATCCAATTACTACATTTTCAAGACCTGTCTTATTAACTTCATCTTCTAAAAAATAGTGTAAAAATTTTGTGATTTGACTATATTTACTCAATATCTACCCTTAAAATTATTTGGATTATTATATCTAAATTAATTAAATAAAATAAAATTTATACTTTATAATTTTTTTACATATTTATATATCTTCGATACAATTTGATTTAAAAAGAGGTAAATATGAATATTAAAACAAAACCTATGGGTGATTATCAAACAAATTGTTACATAATAAGTGTAGAAGGTAAAGATTTTATAATTGATCCAGGGATTGGTGCAACTGATTGGGTTATAAAAAATACTACAAATCCAGTAGCTATTTTAAATACACATGGGCATTTTGATCATGTTTGGTCAAATGATGAGTTGCAAAAAAAATTAAATATTCCACTTTACACTCCAGAAGATGATGTAATGCTTTTAAAAGCAAGTGAGTGGATGCCAAATCTACCACCATCAACTCCAGATATATTAGTAAAACCAAATCAAGAATTTGATTTTGATGGTGTAAAAGTGAAATTTTATCACTTTAGTGGGCATTGTCCAGGGTGTTCTATGATAGAGATTGGTGGCGTTATGTTTAGTGGTGATTTTATATTTAATAAATCAATTGGACGATGTGATTTACCATATTCCAACCCTGCTGATATGAAAAAAAGTCTCCAAAGGTTTAAAGAACTTGATTTTGATATGCCTCTATATCCAGGGCATGGAAACCCAACTACAATAAAAGATGAACAACAATATTGTGATTATTGGATACAAAATATATAGATCTTAATAGATAGTCATTTGGCTATTTATTTTCTTCTTCATCTGAAAAAAGTTTAAGCTTTAAAACATGTCTTTCAGTAATTACCGTTTTAAATACTCCCTCAAATACTTTAATATCTAAAACACTACCAATAACATTTACATTTCTTTTTCGACCCTCTTTATGTCTAACAGTAGCTACAAAATTAACATGATCACCCAATTTAACTGGTGATAAAAATTGAGAATCGCTAGCCACAAGGACTACATTTTTTTCATTGACAGCAGCCATCGCCGCATAATCAGCAGCTCCAAAAACAAATCCACCATGAATTAATCCCATCTCATCAGCAAGCATATCTTCCGTTGTTTCTAGTGTTAACTCAGTACGGCCATTTTCTAGTTTTATAATTTTACCACTATAATCACTATTTATTTTGTTATGAGTTTGGAGTATTACTTCATCATCTTTTGTAAGGTACTCATTAAGTTCTAAATCAAGTTCTTCTTCTTTTTGCTCTTGATTTTCATCTTGGTTCTCTTGTGCCATTATTAATCCTTTATTAATCTTACATATACCCTTTGTGGAGCCGGATAACCTTCTACTGTTATAGTATCATCATTTGGATCTAAAAAATCTTCCAAAGATTGCCCCTCTATCCAAGAAGTTTTTCTTTGCTCATTTGAGTCAGTTTTTGAAGTCTCCAACACCTCAAATTCACTAAACCCAGCACGTAAACACCAATTTTTTAAAGCTTTTATTGTTGGTACAAAATATATATTTGGAATTTTTGAGTAAGAAGATTTAGGACAAAGTGCCATCTCATCTTCACCATCTATATAAAAAGTATCTAAAATAATTTCACCTTTTTTATCAAGAGATTTGAACAGTTGTTTTAACATTGCAACTGGATCGCTTCTATGATAAAGCACACCTAAACAAAATATAGTGTCAAATTTCTCTTCATAAAACTGGACATGCTCAACTCCTAAAAGTTCATAAACTATATCACTCTTTACAAAATGATTTATAAAATCAAATTGTGTTTTATACACTGGAGAAGGATCAAAACCAACTATTGATATTGGATTGTCCTCAAGCATTCGAAACATATAGTAACCATTGTTACAACCTATATCGGCAACTCTTTTATCTTTTAAATTAAAATGTTTACGAAGTAGATTATATTTTATGTTACTTTGCCATTCAGCATCTATAAATATATCAAATAACTCAAAAGGTCCTTTTCTCCAAGGCATCAATAACTTAGCTATCTCTAAAACATTTTTTGGTTTATCCCCATTAATAGTTATTTTATCACCTATTTTTACATCCCATGAGCCATCTTCTAAATTATTCAGTGCATCACGAAGCGGTTTAATGTTTTTCCATGTCATCCATTTTTGTCTATCTATTCTTAATTGTTTTAAGTCCATTTTATGCTTTTTATATCTAAATTTTAATATAATTGTATCTAAAAGAATTTATTTCTTTTATCAAGGGGAGATATATTGAGATTAGAAAAAAAAGCTACCGTTGTTTCAACTAGTGTTGCAGCATTACTTGTTTTAATAAAAATGACAGTTGGGGTACTTAGTGGCTCCATAGCTGTTTTGGCATCTGCCATTGATAGTTTTTTAGATTTATTAGTCTCTCTTTTTAACTTCTTTGCTCTAAATACATCAGAAAAAGCACCAGATGAAAATTTTAACTTTGGGAGGGGTAAAATAGAGCCTCTTGCTGCTGTAATTGTTGGAACTGTTATCTCTATCTCAGCACTATTCATCCTCTATGAAGCACTTATAAAAATCTTTCATCCGCGTGAGATGGCATATATGACTGAATCTATTTTAGTTATGCTTGTCTCAATAATTATTACAGCACTTTTAGTGGTGTTTTTAAATCATGTAGCTAAAAAAACTGATAATCTAGTTATTAAAGCTGACGCTCTTCACTATAAGACTGACTTGTACTCAAATGGAGCTGTACTTGTTGCTCTTGGACTTATTTACTATACAGGGGAACAACTAATAGATTCAATTTTAGGTGTAGCTATAGCTATTTATATGATTTATTCAGCAATGCCAATCATTAAAGAGGGTGTTTTAATGCTCTTAGATGCTGCTTTACCAGAAGATGATATAAAAAAGATAGAAAATATTTTAAAAAATGAGAGTGGAATTACAGATTATCATTTTTTACAAACAAGAGAATCTGGATCACATATATTTATAAGTGTACATGCTGTATTTAATATAAGCATATCTCTATATGATGCTCACTTAGTTTCTGACAAACTTGAAGATGCTATGAAAAAATTATTTAATAATAAAAAAGTCCATATTATAATTCATATGGACCCTTATGATGATTCTGAAATAAATGAAGATGAAGCAGGAAATAGATGAAAAATATTTCAAAAAACCAAGCACAACATAGAGCTAATCAAATAGAAGCTTTTGAAAAAGAATTAAAATATATTGAAGATGATAATATTACAACTATCTCTCAAGAGCAAAAAAACTCTATTAAAACTTATCATAAAACAGTTTTAAAAAATCTTATCACTTCCTTTGACATTGATTCAACAAGTAAAAAGAAACAATTGAGTATCGGAATGAAGATAACTTCATTTTTAGCAGCTTTAGGCTTGTCATTTAGTATATATTTAATGTTTTTAAATTTTTGGGGAGACTTTAGTACAAATTCTCAAATAATAATTCTTATAGCTACGCCATTAATATTACTAGCAATTACAATGAAACTCTCACAGATAGAAACTACTAGTTACTATGCAAAAATTACAGGACTTTTAAGTTTTGCAACCTTTGTTTTAAACCTTTCAATGTTAGGTCAAATTTTCAATATAACACAATCACCAAATGCTTTTTTAATCTGGTCCATTTTTGCTTTACTCCTAGCATATGCGATAAATGCCAGGCTCCTACTAGGTATTTCTATAATATTTTTCTCACTTTTTATGTCTGCAAAATTTGCTACATGGAGTGGTGGTTATTGGATAGGATTTGGTGAACATCCTGAAAACTTTTTACCAATTGCATTTATATTATTTTTAATTTCGTTTTTAGAACATAAAAGAGTTTTTGGTTTTGAGGTTATTTATAGAGTATTTGCTATGCTTTTATTCTTCATACCAGTTTTAATCTTATCAAATTTTGGAAATGGGAGCTACTTTGATGTAGATAAAAATTTCATTGAAGGTTTTTATCAAGTTATTGGATTTATTTTTAGTGCTTTAGCAATCTATATTGGTATAAAAAAAGAATTAAAAGAAGTTGTAACTAGTGGAAATATTTTCTTTACTATATTCTTATACACAAAATTTTATGATTGGTTTTGGGAATGGATGCCAAAATATCTTTTCTTTTTAATCATTGGGATCAGTGCAATTTTAATTTTAATTATATTAAAACGATATAGAGATAGGAGTTAATATGAAATTTTTAAAATCATCAAAAAATCTTTTTATTTTATCTTTTTTAATAATTATTTTAACAAATATTTTTATATTTTTAAATATTTATATAAATAGATTTGGAGATACAACCTCTAGTGTAATCTTAAGTGAAAGAGAGTTAACTGTACCATACAACTATAATAAAGAAAATAGTGGAGTTTCTTTAAGAATAAACTATAGGATTGCAGGTGAATATACAAATCAACCATATAATTACAATAAAAAAGCTTATTGGTTAAATGAAAAAAAACTTCAAAAACTAGGATTTGATACAAAGAAATATAAAAAATATAAAAATCGCAATTCATCTCTTGAAAAAGAAGTTTTTATAGTATTAGAACAAAATGCAGAGGCATATAAACGCTCTTTAAAATTGGCTCAAGAAAAGCTTTCTAATTTAGATGATAAACAAACAAGAAATATAAAAAGCATAAAAGAAAACTTACGTAAAGAAAAGGAAGAAAATTCTAGATTATTTGCAATAGATGCAGGAGTTGATTATGCTAAGCTAAGGCAATTATATACTGATAAAACAAAATACATTATTGCTAAAGGTCTAGTAAAATTTAATTTTAGTAATTATGAAAATATAAATGGATATATAGTTAGATTAAGTGTTTCAGATGTTCATGTTGTAGTAAAATATAAAAATTTATTGAAATATAAAAATGCAAAATTCAAGGCTCACGTAAAATATGGAAACCTCTATGAACCTTGGATTAGTGAAATAAACTATTAGTTTAGAACAGTTTAAAATATCTAATGATTATGTGAACCACAGCCACCACCACAACATCCACCCTCAGATGAGTCACTTACGGTAATAACAAAATCATTTTCAACTTCAAGAAGTTTGAAATTGTGTTTAGCACAAAAATCATCATTCATAGTATTTACCATCTCTATACCTTTTAACAAGGCACCATCTTTTGACTTAATTGTTTCATTATTAAGCATATCACTTTTTTTAAAGCAACTACACTCTTTTTCTACTATAATTTTAAACATAATTATCCTTATTTAGTGTAAATTTCTTTGACGAGCAAACTTTATGTAATAAAGTTCAGCTGGAAAAGAATAAAATTTACTCTATTATTTTTGGAAATTATATCTATTAGAGTCAATATATTTCTTATTTGTTTTAACTAATATTTTGATTTTAGTTAATATCTATTATCTACTCAGCAACTCTATATATTAGTTGACCTGCTAGTTCCATATATAGACTCTTTTTTAACTCTTCTATCTTTTGAGGGTTAGCAAAGGCATGATTTTTTACAATTTGATTTAAATCTTCATAATTATGAGTTTTTGAAAGTAGATCTTCCATTACAGCCATTCTCCCTATCAATATATCAAACTCATCTTTTATTAAATCTTCACTTAGTTGTGCTGATATATCCCAATACTTTGAAAGCGGTGAACCTGCAAAAATATCATCTTCATCTTCAAAAAGTGCTTCATATTTATTCATAATAATCCTTTAATAATTTTTAAAATTCTACCTAAAATCTATTAACTTTATTTAGCAAACTCTACAGCCCTACTCTCACGAATAACATTAACTTTTATTTCACCAGGGTATTGAACTTTTTCCTCTATCTCTTTTGCTATCTCTTTTGCAACCAATATAGATTCATCATCATTTATTAGTGTTGCATTTACTATAACTCTAACTTCACGACCAGCATTTATTGCATAAGCTTGTTTTACACCAGTATGTTCTGAAGCTATCTCTTCTATCTCTGTAACTCTTTTTAAGAAGCTTTCTAAGACTTCTCTTCTGGCACCTGGTCTTGCTGCTGAGAGAGCATCTGCTGCACATACTGCTGCACACTCTATTGTCTCCATCTCTGCGTGACCATGGTGAGCATAAATCGCATTTATCACAACAGGATGTTCATTATATCTAGTACAAAGTTCTCCACCTAAATCAACATGATTTCCATCATAATCATGAGTTAACGCTTTTCCAATATCGTGTAAAAGCCCTGCTCTCTTTGCAAGTTTAACATCACCACCCATCTCACCAGCCATAACACCAGCTAGATGTGCAACTTCGAGTGTATGTGCAAGTGAATTTTGACCATAACTTGCACGATACCTTAACTTACCAATTAGCTTCACTAACTCTGGATTCATCACCCCTATATTCATCTCAGAAATTAAATCTTCACCCTCTGTTAATATTGAATCCTCAAACTCTTCACTTACTTTTTTAAATATCTCTTCAATACGAGCAGGTTGAATACGACCATCTTCAATGAGTAATTTTATTGTTTTAATAGCGATTGCACGGCGATATAGATTAAAACTACTTACTAGAATTGCATTTGGGGTATCATCAATAACAACATCAACACCAAGTATATTCTCTAAAGATTTTATATTTCTACCCTCTTTACCAATGATGCGACCTTTTATACTATCATCATCTAAGTGGATTAAACTAGTAAGTTTTTCTTGTGCAAATTCACCTGCGAACTTGCTTGTAGCCTGAGCTATTATATAGTTTGCTTTTTGTTTGGCTGTTTTTTTAGCTTCATTTTCATATTTGCGCACAATGTGAGCTACATCTGATCGAGATTGTTCTTCAACTTTTTCAAGCAATATCTTTTTTGCTTCATCTTTTGTCATACCTGCACTATGCTCCATTGCATGTAGTGCCTCATCTATTTTACGTACATATTTTTGCTTTAATGATTCAAGTGATTTTTCATTTCTTATCAAATCAGTTTTTCTTGCTTTTAAAACAATACTCTCTTCTAAAATTCTTTTTTCTTCATTCT
This sequence comes from Sulfurimonas sp., assembly GCA_027066935.1. GTDB lineage: Bacteria > Campylobacterota > Campylobacteria > Campylobacterales > Sulfurimonadaceae > Sulfurimonas. The sequence continues at coordinate 12,007 of JAMOMX010000085.1, forward strand.
TTTTAAAACGCTTAAAGTTTTGCTCTTTTTGTATAACCTCATCTTCTCTTTGACGCATATCAATTTTAGCTTTTGATTTTGCGTTTTCGTATAGTTTTGTCGCTTTTAGTTCTATCTCTTGAGCTTTTAAATTGCTTTTATTTAAAATATTTTGTGCTTCATGCTCAATAACATTAGCTTTTGCTTTTGCTTGATCTACAAATATATTAAAATTAGCATTACTAATTCTCCTAGAGATAAAAAAACCAACAACTCCACCAACCGTAGCTATAAACCCACCAAGCAGTATCTCTGTCAACATTTCTAATCCTATCTTTTGACAAGCCTTTTTTTTGTACTCAATAGTATGTCACCCTTGATATCATGCGAATCACATATAAACTTTTTTGTAAAACATAAATCCATTTGTATAAAAATTGTGTATGGTTTCTTTTTTAATTTTGCAAAAAAACGATCATACATCCCTTTTCCAAATCCTATTCTTTGTAAATTACCATCAAGTCCTACTATTGGTACTATGGCTATATCAATATTATTATTTTTTCTTAAACTGTTCCCCGCTTCATATATATTAAACTTCTTTTTTCGTAGCGGCAACCTAAATGGTACTACCTTAAAACTTTCATTTTGCATAAATGGCAACAAAACTTCATTGTTTATACGCAATTTAGCAATAGTTTTTCTTATATCTACCTCATTTTTAATTGGAAAATACAAAAGTATTTTTTTATTTTTTATTTTTTTTAGCTCTAATTGAAGTTTGTTATTAAGTAAGTTATTTTTATATACCCTATTAAAAGAGCTGCTTTTTTTCATAATTTTTAGACATTTAGTTCGAAATAATGTTTTTGTAAGAGGCATCTTAAATCTTTATCGCTATAATTTCATTAATTTTACTAAATAAAGGTATATATATGCTTAAAAAAGCTTTATTCTCAATTCTTCTAACATTAAGTGCAATATTTTTTATCTCATGTAACGATAATTCAAACAATCCTAACGATATGGTATCTTCAAACGAATATGTATTAACAACACTTGATGGTACTCAAATAGTTATAAAAAAAGGTGATAAAGGTTTTTATATTGATAAGAAAAAAGATAAAATTGTTATTTTTGATATATTTGCAACTTGGTGTCCACCTTGTCAAGATTCTGCTTCACATCTAAGTTCTCTTCAAGAAAAATACAAAGACGACCTAATTATTATAGCATCTACTATTGAAAAACAAGAGTATGACAAAGAAGGCAAAATTATAAATGACAAATTTATTAACTTTAAGTCAAAATATGATGCAAGATATATTATTGTTAATTCAAAACAAAACAAAGTTTTAAACACAGCAATTACAACAATGCTAGATATGGGTCCTAGGTTTCCAATTCCAACTATTGCTATGTATAAAAATGGGGAATATATCAACCACTATGTTGGCGCAGTTCATGAAGAGTTTATAGAGAGTGATATAAAAAGAGCATTGGGGAAATAAATAATGAAATTATCTTTCTTGCCGAATGGCAAAGCTCTAATGATAGGAATTTTTCAAAGAATTTACTTCTTAGAAAAAGGAGACAAGTAATTGTTTGGCTTTATAAAAAAATCTCTTAGCAAAACTGCTGAAGCACTTAAAGCGATAGTGCCAAAAAAGAAAATCTTCTTTTTAAAAGATGAGATAGAAGATATTTTATTAGAAGCTGATGTTGAATATGCTTTAGTAGAGATTATTTTAAATGATATTCACCATAGAGATATAACCCGTGATATTTTACGCCCACTACTTATAAATACATTTAATTATGCTTCATATAAAGAACCAGAGTTCAAAGCACCATTTGTTGAACTTATTGTTGGAGTTAATGGTGCTGGAAAAACAACAACTATCTCTAAGCTTGCTTCAAGATATAAAAGTGAAGGTAAACAAGTTATACTTGGTGCTGGTGATACTTTTCGTGCAGCAGCAATTGAGCAGCTTACACTTTGGGCAAATAAACTTGATATCCCTATAGTAGCTTCAAAACAAGGTCATGATAGTTCTGCTGTTGCATATGATACTATTGATTCTGCAAAAGCAAAAGGTTTTGATAATGTTATTATAGATACAGCTGGACGATTACATACTCAAACAAACTTATCAAATGAGCTTAAAAAAATCAATCGTATTTGTGACAAAGCTCATCCAGGCTCACCACATAGAACAGTTCTAATTATAGATGGAACTCAAGGAAACTCTGCAATTGCGCAAGCAAAAGCATTTAATGAAATGATAGGAATTGATGGTATTATCATCACAAAATTAGACGGAACAGCCAAAGGTGGCTCAATTTTTTCTATTGCTCACGCATTAGAGCTTCCTATACTTTATGTAGGTACTGGTGAACAACCAGAGAACCTAACGCCATTTGACAAAGATGAATTTGTTGATGGTTTACTTGATGCTATATATGAAGAAGAAAAATAATGACATTTAAAGAACTGGGGCTTATAGAGCCTCTTTTACGCGCTATAAAAGATCAAGGTTATACAAAACCATCACCAATCCAAGAGAGAGCTATTCCTATAGTTTTAAGCAAAAAAGATGTATTAGCTGGTGCTCAAACAGGTACTGGTAAAACTGCTGGATTTACACTTCCACTCCTGCAAAATTTAAGTAAGCATCCTAAAAAAGGCAAAATACATGTTAGAGCATTAGTTTTAACACCTACTCGCGAACTTGCAGCTCAAGTTCAAGAGAGTATTTACACTTACGGTAAATATCTTCCTTTTAAATCAACTGTAATTTTTGGTGGTGTAAAGATAAATCCTCAAATTACTATACTTCGCAAAGGTGTAGATATAGTAGTAGCTACCCCTGGACGTTTACTTGACCATATATCTCAAAAAACGATTGATTTATCACATGTTGAATGTTTAATCCTTGATGAAGCTGATAGAATGTTAGATATGGGATTTATAAATGATATTAAAAAAGTATTAAATGTACTTCCTAAAAATCGTCAAACTTTACTTTTTTCAGCCACTTTTTCAAAAGATATAAAAAAGTTAGCAGATTCATTATTAAATAAACCAAAACTAATTGAAGTCGCACGCTCAAATGCTTCGGCTGAGAGTATCAAACAAATTGTTCATCATGTAGATAAATTACGTAAAAGAGAACTTCTGACTCACCTTATAAATGAGGGTAATTGGTCACAAGTATTGGTTTTTACACGTACAAAACATGGCGCAAATAAACTCACCGCTCAACTAGATAAAGATGAAATTAGTGCAGCTGCAATACATGGAAATAAATCTCAAGCAGCGAGAACAAGGGCATTAAAAGAGTTCAAAGAAAATAAGATTAGAGTTTTAGTAGCTACTGATATTGCAGCTCGTGGTATAGATATAGATCAACTCCCCCATGTCATTAACTTTGAATTACCTAATGTCTCAGAAGACTACGTTCATAGAATAGGACGAACTGGTCGTGCTGGAAACAAGGGTGTAGCATGCTCATTAGTATGTGTAGATGAGTTAGAGTTTTTAAAAGATATTGAAAAACTCATAAATAAAAATATTGAAAAAGTTACAGTTGCTGGGTTTGCGGTAGATAGGTCTATAAAAGCAGAACCAATTAATTTAGGTGGAAATAGACAAAAACAACCACGAAATTCTAATTCTAACTCCAGAAATCGTTCAAAAAACAGAAATAGAAATAGGTCCTAAAAAGTTAGTCCCAATCATCAAATTTAGAGTTTGTATGTTTGTCTTTTTTATATCGCCTTGCATTTTTACTCTTATCTAGTTGATTTGAGCGATATAAAAGATCCTCTTTAATGTCATCAACATTTTTTTCGCTATCTTTATACTCAATCATTTTTTTTACTAATTTTTGTAGATCTTGAAGTTCACCTTTGTAGAGTGGTAGCTCCTCTATTCTATTTAATAATTTTAAAGCACTATCTATCTTTTTGTTATAACCTTTTATAGTTAACTCTGGTGTGTTTAAAAAATACGATACGATACTTTTATGAAATCGCTCTAATGCCCTAATATAACGGAGTCTTTGAGAGTTTTCAACTACTTTATTTGATGCCATTTTAAACCTATTATTTTATTATTGATACTATTATACAATTATTCTTTGGAGATAACTTGAAAAAAATACTATTTATAACCCTTCTTATGTGTGCAGCACTTTTTGCTGAAGTACTAAAAAATGAATACCCAACACAAAAACTTCTTAATGATAAAGTTCCAATTGTTGATATTAGAACATTACCTGAATGGGTAGAAACTGGACTGATACAAGGGGCTATCCCTATCATGTTTTTTAACCAACAAGGTGGCTATAATGTAAATGCTTTTTTAACAGAGTTAAATAAAAAAGTAGATACTACAAAACCCTTTGCAATTATTTGTCGGACTGGTAATC
>JAMOMX010000086.1 GCA_027066935.1 Sulfurimonas sp.
TAGTTGTTGTGCCATTAGGATAGACAACTTGTGTTTGTCTACCTATAGCATCGTAACTGTAGGTTGTAGTTCCTGTTGCATCTGTTACAGTTTTTAATCTGCTTAACTCATCGTAAGTCTTTGTGATAGTCTGTGCAGAAGTTTGAACTTCTATGATATTTCCAACACTATCGTAACTATAGGCCACAAATCCCCCATCAGGATTATCAACTCTTGTGGTTCTGCCCATATTATCATATGTATAAGTTATAGTACCAGTTGCATCTGTAGCAGTTTTTAACAATCCGCCTTGTGTGTAGGTTGTGTTTAGTGGTGGGGTGTTTGCGGTGAGAGTTAGGGTGAAGAGCAGGATTATTGAGATTAGTTTTAGTATTTGTGTCTGGCTTTTGAACATGAAGTATTTTATCTTATGATGGCTTAGAGTGTGCTTTTTTGGTTGTTTGTTTGGTTGTTTATTTTACATCTGGAGATGTGGAATAATGCATAGACTAGTCAACTCATTGAAGTGTCAAAATCAATATAAGTATTGATCATTGCTAGTTTGTCAAATTTACAATTATCCTGATCTATTTTATTGCCTCCTAAATATAGCTCTTCTAAACATCTAAAGTTATCTATACTTGACGGAAGAGTGTCTAAATCATTATCCATAACTGATAAAAAAGTTAGGTTTTTAAGATCGCCTATACAAAATGGTAATTCTCTTAGCTTATTTATAGATAAGTCTAATGTGCTTAGTTTTAATAGGTTGCAAATCTGATCTGGAATACTTTCTATTTTATTATTAGATAAATCCAAATCCTCTAGGTCTTTTAACTCCCCAATGCCTTGAGGCAAAGAGACAATTTTATTTCCAGCTAAGCACAAGCTTTTTATTTTTTTTAAATTCTTGATATTTGTAGATAATTCATCTATCCTGTGCCCTCTTAAAGATACTGTGTCCAAGTTTATTAATTTACAAAATGATTCAGGTAGTTTTTTCAATTTTTCAATTTTAAAATTGATATTTGTTGTAATATTCAATCCTAAATATATATCATTTTCAAAAAAATCATTCTCTGGAAGATTGCTATCACAACATAAGTTCTTCAAAATAGATAAATTACCAATAGAACTAGGAAGCTCTACAAGAGGATTACCGTCAAGTTTTAAAGATAAAAGATTTTTCAGTTCTCCAAAATTATCAGGCAGATAATTTAGTCTATTTGTATTGCAATTAAGCTCTTGCAGTTTTTTAAGTTTCCCAATCTTATCTGGAAGTTTAATGATTTGATTTTCACTTATATCTAAAAATACTAGATTTTCTAGATTGCATATCTCATCACAAAGTTCTTTTAAACCTAATGCAGAAATATTAATCTTCTTTAATTTTTTTAAATAGCCTATTTCAGAAGGCAACTTATCTGCACCAAATAATTGCCCCTTCAGGCTAGCTGATGGACTTAGTATCAATTCTTCCATAGAGAGTATTGTTTGTTCATCTCTAGGGAATCCGCACCAATGTTTGTATGTATTATTATAGGAATATACCGGTAGTTTATTTTTATCTGCCCACTTAATCAAATTTTGAATCCAGCTATTTTTTTTCATCATTTATATTTCCATAATTTTATTTTCTACCCGAAACAAATAGTTGAAGTTCAATAACAGTGTCAACATTGAAGCGTCTTTTAAGCTCATTTCGTCTTTTTGCACTAAATCTTCCACCTGTTTTTAAATCAATTAAAAATAGATTTTTCTTATCATTATAAACAAGTATATCAATACCCAAAAACCCCTTTAATTTTCTAGTTGAACTTGCTTTACCATCATAGTCAATAAAAACCTCGGGCTTGATATAAATACCAAACATTTTACGATTTCCAAAATACTTATTAATTTTTTTCTCAAATGCCTTGTGTGCTGCAGAGCCATATGTTGCCTTTGTTGCATATCCCTGCATCAGCATTTCTAACACTGCTCCAACCGCTTGATCAGATAAAACTTTAAACAATACAGATCTATATCCATTTGCTGATGCACTTCCAACCAGCATATTAACCGCAGCTCGTCTTGTAAAGAAAGTACCAGCTGCACTTCGTGCCAAAGTACCTATCCCGTTAATAGCAAACGCTACACCTGATATACCGCCGCCAGTAAATACTCTACCGCTTGGATCAACATACATGGTTGGATTAGAGCCCGCATATGCATAATCATTGAGAGTTATCGGCTCGAATGTTCTACCTTCAAATGGGTCTATTGAAGTAAATCTAGCTTGTTCTGGACTATAGTATCTAGCCCTCAAATAATAATTATCACTCTCTTTATCTAACTGCTCACCAGTAAACAAGAAATTATTTTCTGATGTGCCTACATGACTTGCTATCTCTCCATAAGGAGTATAATCGTAGCTATCTGTAAGAGTTTCACTACTATCAACTAGCCCTCTTGTGCTACCTAAAGCATCAGTTAAAAAGAACTGCGAACCGTTACTTATGAGGTCATTGCCATAGGTGTAATGCACATCTGTGCCACCACTACTCTCTGTGATAACTTGCGCATAAGCAGTGTTTGTGTCTATAAGATAACTTGTCGTAGCTCCATCTACTACTTTTGCAATCCTATTATCATTTGCATCATACTTGTACTCTATCGTGCTTGTCGGTGTAGTAGCTTTAGTGAGTCTGTTTTTATCATCATACTCATAACTTGTACTATCTTTTTGTATCAAGTTTCCATTGCCATCATAAGTAAAAGTTTGTGCATCTTGTTGAGTTAATTGATCGTTGTTATTGTAGGTGTAAGTTGTACTTGTGCCGTCTACTATCTTAGTTACTAAGTTTCCTACTAAATCATAACTATAAGTTGTGGTTGTATTATTCCCACTTGGATCATTTGTAACTACTTCTTGTGTAAGTTGATTTACATTGTTGTAAGTGTAGTTAACAGTTCTGCCACTACTCTCAACAACTTGCGTTCTATTGCCAACTGCATCTAGCGTATAAGTAAAGCTCTGTAAGGTTGCGCCACCAGAGCTTTTATGGGTGATACTAGTAACCCTGTTTCTACTATCGTAAACATAGTTAGTTGTTGTGCCATTAGGATAGACAATCTGTGTCTGTCTACCTATGGCATCATATGTGTAACTTGTAATACCTTGTGCATCTGTTACAGTACTTAAGCGGTTAAGGGCATCATATGTTTTTGATATAGTCTGTGTTGGTGTCTTTACTTCTATTATATTCCCAACATTATCATGAGCATAAGTTACAAAGCTTCCATCAGGATTATCAACTTTTGTGGTTCTACCCATATTGTCGTAAGTGTAGGTGATAGTTCCAGTTGCATCTGTAGCTGTTTTTAGTAGTCCGCCTTGGGTGTAGGTTGTGTTTAGTGGTGGGGTGTTTGCGGTGAGAGTTAGAGTGAAGAGCAGGATTATTGAGATTAGTTTTAGTATTTGTGTCTGGCTTTTGAACATGAAGTATTTTATCTTATGATGGCTTAGAGTGTGCTTTTTTGGTTGTTTGTGGAAGAGTGTATTTCACATCTGGAGATGTGGAATAAAGAAGTTTGCATTATTTTAAAAGCGACTCAAAAAAGAGTCTATTTCTAGGTTCTTTTAAAAGTTTTTTTGCCTCTTTGTTAGTTAGGATTGATATATCATCTTTTTT
>JAMOMX010000087.1 GCA_027066935.1 Sulfurimonas sp.
TTTGAGATACTAATAGATGCTATTTTTATACGCTCTAATTTTTTCAATGATTTCTCATCACATTTGGTAGAATCTAGGGTCTCTATATTTGTCAATATAGTTGTAATTGGTGTATTTAATTCATGTGTAGTATCTTTTATAAAATTATCTAAAAGATGCAAAGAGTCCCGCATAGGCTTTAAAACAATCTTTACTAAAAAAAATGAGGTAATTATAGTTATCATAACAACAAAAAAAGCAATCATTAATAAATTTAATAAAATATTAAATTCTCTAGTATCTTTTTCTACTACTATATATGCTGCCCCTAAATAATGTGTTTTTATAGTGGATAGATAATAAGATTTATCTTTTTTTATAAAAAATTCTTCACCAATTTTATCTATAGGTGAACTAAGTGTAGAAAAAATTAAATTTTTATCAATATCATAAATGGCACTATTAAACTTTTCAAATATGGGATATTTATATTTATCTTCTTTGTTTTCATGAACTACTGAAAGCTCTTGTATTAAATCTGTTGTAAACTTTTTTAACTCTTTTATCTCTTCGTATTTTAATTGTTCTTTTTCGTAGTAATAATAACTTATAAAAAGCGTTGCTATAAGTAAAAGGGTAGAACTTAGATACAATCCAAGAACATAATATATTGTATGTTTTTCACTTTTATACAAGTTTGTATCCAACTTTTTTTATACTAATGATATTTTCTTTTGATATATATTTTCTCAAATTTTTTATATATGTACGCAAGCTCATCTCACTTGGAGTTTCATCATACGACCATACATTTTGATAAATATCTTCAAAACTAACACATCTGTTTTTATTTTTAATAAGAAGTTTTAAAAGAAGAGCTTCTTTTGGATTTATTAATATTTTTATACCATTAGAAATCAGCTCATTTGTATCAATGTTAAAACTAACATTTTTTGTAAGGTTAACAAACAAACCTTTTGAATTATATTCTCTTTTTAAAAGTGCCTGTATTCGAAACAGTAATTCTTTTAAAACAAATGGTTTTTTTACATAATCATCTGCACCCGCTAAATATCCATCAGATAAGTCGTCTATACCATTTAATGAAGTTGTAAAGATTGCAGGTGTATCTATATCTGCATCTCTGAGTTCTTTTAAGAGATCAAATCCATTAATTTTTGGAACATTAACATCTAAAATAAGAAGATCAAATTTAGCATTGTAAATTTTTTCAAGTGCTTCTTCACCATCATATGCACTTGATACTTCAAAACCCTCATCTAGCAAATATTCTTCAACTGTTTGAGATAAATTTATATCATCTTCTAGGTATAAAATTTTCATAAAAAATTATACCTAAAATATATTATACATATATAGAAAAACCCTCTTCTTCATTTGTATCTGATTGATTTAGTATATCCAAAAGTGTTTGTGTATATTCCTCACCTGACATACTAGAACTATCTACCTCTTTCATTTGAGATACCATAGCCATTCTCTCATCCATACTCATAGAACTCATTTGCTCTTTCATAACAGCTTGGTCTTCGCTAGATAAGCTTTGCATAATCTCTTTCATACCACTACCTTTACCTTGTCCGCCACCGGTACCATCCATTTTTCTCATTTGCATCTGCTCCATTGAGCCTGTTGCACCTACATTCATAACGTCTCCTTTTGTATTGAATATAGTATCTTATAAAGAGACTGTGAATTAATTGTGAATTTATACAAAAAGGAATGATTATTGCTTGTAGTAATTATTTAAAATATGTCTTAAACGATCTTACAAATGATATCGCCTACATTTTTATCTAGTGAAGAAGCAACAACTTCACATTTAACTTTTAACAAAAAACATATGTTTTTTCTATGAGATGGAGATAAACATTCGTAGTTACCCATCCCCTTACTTATAATTAAATCAACATTATCAAACAACTCTTTGGCATCTGAATTTGCACGAGTATAAGCAAATCCAGGAGTATTAACACCGCTATCTACAAGGTTACAAAGCTTGTCAAAACCAGCCTCTTGTGCTTCAATCATCGTTACATCATTTATGATTGGATTACCCCTAACCATATAGTGCACCTCAACATGAGGAAATATTTCTTGAAGTATTTCAATAAACATATAATCAAAAATATGTTCCCCTACATTATCGCCAATTACCAAAATTTGTTTAGCTTTTTTTATCTCAATTTCAAGTTTATCAAAATCATTATAGGCAAACTCTCTTTCAAAGATTTTTTCAAGTTCCTCTTGTAAGTCAAACTCAATGCGTGCGGCCAAATCTATTACATTTCCTGCTACTGCAATTTTTGTAGCGGTAAAAAATTTATTATCTGAATCTTTTAGTTTTTCTTTTAAAAGAGGAACGAAAGAGAGTGCTTTTTTGGTTGATAATTTTTTTATCTCTCCATACAAATCTTTCTTATTTGCTATCTCTGCCATTTTTTCATATACATAAGAAGCAATTTCTGGTGGATTATTATCAAAAGAAAAGTCTTTACTCATATCTTTTATAGTAGAGGTTATTTTATTTGTAAGTAACTCATCAGCACCAATTGCATTGGCAACTTTAGAACTTTGATTTATAATACACTCAACACAAGCAATATCAATTGTCATTAAAAATCTCAAAAAACATGTTTTTTGTAGCTTTAGGTGGTTGTAGGGACATTTATGTCCATGCCATTAAAATGGGCTTTGCACATTTTAATGAATTATTTAGTATGTTCATCAATAGCTTTATTCCACATCATTTTATATTTTCTACGCATAAATTCTACCTCTTGTTGAGAAAGTTTTAATTGCTCTGTAAGTGTAGCTATAGTTTTTCTATCTTCATCATATAGCTCTTGGAGTGAACTTAAAGCCTCTTTTAAAAAGCTGTTTTCTACTCTTACGGCTTCAAGTGTTTCATCTTTAGAGTCAAGCATTTTTTCATGCAGGTTTAAAATTGTACCAATAGTTTTTTCAATAAATTCAGGTTGAACAACTAGTTCATTGGTATTACCTTGTGATAGTTCAGCAAGTTTAGCAGGGATTATTTCTTGTGCATTTTTAGACGGGTCAATCATTCTAATGCCATCTTCAACTTTTACAGTAAGTTTGCCGCGTTCACACATCTCATCTATAGCTTGAATATCTAAGCCGGTTAACTCCATATATTCTTCATCATTCATCCACTTCATGATTATCCTTCATATTAAAGCATTGAAACAAATCTTTCTCAAAAAACTTGTTTTTTGTAGCTTTAGGGGGTTAGGCTGCTTTAGTCTCTGCAACTATAATGGGCTTTTGCTCATTATAGTTATGAAATTATGGTTTCTATCTCCATAGAATCCATCTCAACTTTTTTAGCTTTAGTAATTCTATCTTCTTTTAGCTTTATACTTAGTTCTTCATTATCAAGCGCTAATATTTGCATAGCCAAATAAGCAGAATTTATAGCTCCAGCTTTTCCTATAGCAACTGTAGCAACTGGCATTCCAGCTGGCATTTGAACAGTTGAAAGTAATGCGTCTATTCCAGATAACGCAGAAGCTGACATTGGTACACCAATGATTGGTTTAACTGTTTTAGAAGAAAGAACTCCAGCTAAATGTGCAGCCATTCCAGCAGCAGCTATAAAACATTGAGCGCCTTTTTTTTCAGCTTCTT
>JAMOMX010000088.1 GCA_027066935.1 Sulfurimonas sp.
TCTGCAACTTTTAAAAATAAAGTACAATTAAAAATGGAAGAAAAATATAATATTATTACAGTAAATGAATTAATATCCAAAATTAAACAATAAATCTTATCTCTTAATTTAATACATAACAAATCCTTGGAGAGAAATAAGTTACCCAGCAAGTTTTTTAGCTTATTGAGCTAAAATTGCAAACAACAAATTTAGTTTAAAAAACTAATTTGAGAGGTAACTTATTTCTCAAGTCAAGGCGTTACACTAACAGTCTGATATTGTATCTTGATAAGCAAAATGAAAAAATTATCAAGGCATTGAACTATTAGAACAAATTCAAAATATACTATTGCAACCCTGCACCTTTTTTAAAAAAGGTGCCCAAAAACTCTAAAAAAGGAAAAAATTGAAATTAGAAAATGTAGTACCTTGGGGAAGAAATCTTAATGAATATAAAAAGATATTTGTATTATCAGAAGAAGATTTAAAACTAAGAATTTTAGGTTGTGGGGATGGTCCTTCAAGTTTTAATTTTGAAGTTACACAACAAAATGGAGATATTACTTCAATAGACCCAATATACCAATTTACAAAAGATGAAATACAAGAAAGAATTGATAAAACCTCAAAAACTGTAAGTGAACAACTTAGAATAAATCAAGATGATTTTATTTGGAAGAATATCAAATCTGTAGATGAACTAATTGATATAAGATTAACAGCAATGAATGACTTTATCCAAGACTATCAAACTGGTAAAGCTACAGGTAGATATATCCATAAAGAATTACCAAAACTTACATTTGATAATGATAGTTTTGACCTTGTGTTGAGTTCACATTTTTTATTTTTGTATAGCGAACATTTTGATTTACAATTTCATATTGACTCGATACTTGAAATGTGCAGAGTTGCAAAAAAAGAAGTTAGGATTTTTCCACTTTTAGATTTGAAAAATAACAAATCAGAATACCTAAAACCCATTTTAGAAACTTTAAGTAATAAAGGTTTTAAGACTGAAATAGTAAAGACAGATTACGAATTTCAAAAAGGAGCATTTGAGATGTTGAAAGTAGAAGTGTAACAAAACACAGCAACAAAAATCTGTTTTCCCAGCCGTAAAAATGTATTCTTGCAAAGAGATTTGCTATCTTGATAAACATTAAAACGATTGAAACAGAAAACAGATTTTTGTGTTCAACCGTTATAAAACACTTCAAAGCACAAGAAAAAAAGATAAATCAAAAGACTTCAAACATCATTAAAGAAAAAATTAAAAGCTCAACATTTCATGAAGTAGTAAAGCTCTCTTCATGAAGAGCATTACTGACTGGCAAACTCTTTCTTTCATAACCCAATTAAAAGTTTAAACACTTTTGGTTTTGCAAACATCGTACAAAAGTAGCGAAAGCGGTTGCAAAGCAAACTTTCCTTGAAAAACTCAAAAGGCAAACCAACCATTTCAAAGAAAATCTTTTGTACTTTCAAACTATGAAACATTAAAAAGACAAAAAACTTTGGGTTACAAAAGAAAGCCAACTAGATGTAAAAACTATCTCTGGAAGCAAAGCTCAACTGACTTCATGCCAAGTTTGATTTGGAGTGGTAAACATTGTTTCATAACAAGGCGTAGCAAACAAAAATATATGGCTCTAACGGCAAATTTCAAAGAGAAAAAAACATGATATCATGCAGATATTATAACGATAGTTAACAGCCATATATTTTTGTACTAGATCGTTAGCTTAACAGTTCCAACATTATCTTGAAAACAAAAGATAAAAGTCATTATGCTATTGAACTATCATGATAAGTTCTAAACTTAATGTGGAAATCCTGTCTCTTTTTAAAAAAAGAGACGCAAAAACTTCGAAAGGAAAAATAAATGAGTATTATAAACAATGCAATTGATTCTATAGCCATTGGATTAGAAGATTTTAACTCACATGACCCAAGAAGATTAATATCTAGCACAAGAAATATTTTTGCTGGAATTCTTTTATTGTTTAAACATAAATTATCCATATTAAGCCCACAAAACTCAGATGAAGTATTAATAAAACAAAGGATACAACCAAAAATCAACAGCAATAACCTCACTTGGGTAGGAAGCGGAGGTAAAACAGTTGATGTTCAAGAAATAAAAAAAAGATTTGCAAGTCTAAACATCGATGTAGATTGGAATAGATTTGATAAAATTAATAAATATAGAAATGAAATTGAACATTATTATAGTACACAATCAAAAAGTTCAGTTGAATCACTAATTTCAAATTCATTTGTAATTATCCAAAATTTTATTGTAACCCAACTAGATGCTGATCCTAAAGTTTTACTTGGGAGAGAATCTTGGGAAAAGTTAGTTGCAGTAAATGAGGTACATCAAAAAGAAAAAGAAATATGTATTAAAGAACTTGGGAAACTCCTTTGTTATTAGAAGCTGTTATTGAGTTCCAATGTCTTGATTGTGGTTCTGATTTAATTACAACTTCGGACAAAGAAGAAGTTTTATGTGTGTGTCGTTCATGTGAAAGAGAATATTCATTTAAAGAACTAACAGAAGAGTCACTATTACAATTATATTCTAGTTACAATTCTGATGGCAATGAGCCAGAATTAGCTACTTGCCCTTTTTGTTTAGAAGAGTCATATTTATATTACGAAAAACAATGTGCCTTGTGTGGAGAAACAGCAGCACATGAATGCATCAGATGTGGTTCTGAAATTCCAGCAGAAGAAATTTCAGATGATAATCTGTGCAGTTATTGTAATTATATGCAAGAAAAATTGATGAGTGAGTAAAAAGCTAACAAGTTCTTGGAGGAGGAATAAGTATCCCTGACGGGAACTTATTCCTCAAGATAGCCGTTATGTCACAGTTCTAAAGGTTATAATGATAGCCAAAAAAAAAGTTTCTATGGAATTGAATCTTTATAAAAAATTCAAAATTATACTTGGAAGTCCACACCTTTTTTAAAAAAGGTGTCCAAAAACCTAGAAAAAAGGAAAAAATATTGGAATTGAAATGGATATATACTTGTGATGATATTGATTGGAACGAATTATCAAATTTATATAAAATTGCTCCATTGGGAGATAAAAAACCTGATAATTTAAAAACTGTATTTTCAAACAGTAAATACAAATGTTTTATTTATCATGATAATATTTTAATTGGTGTCGGAAGAGCCTTAGCTGATGGCTTTGATTGTTCTTATATATGTGATATTGCAATTCATCCAAATTATCAAAAAAAAGGTATTGGAAAAAATATAGTTAATAAACTTCTTGAGTTTTCTAAAAATCATCAAAGAGTTATTTTGTTCTCAAATATTGGAAAAGAGGGATTTTATTCAAAATTGGGATTTGCAAAAATGAATACTGCAATGGCTATATTTAAAAATCAAGAGAAAGCAATTGAAATTGGAATTCTTAGTGAAATGTAACATAAGTATCTTTAGGAAATTGAAACTTATTAAAGGACATAACAAGTATATAATGCACCCCAAAAGTCAAACCAATAAAACCAGTATTTATATTCCAAAATGTTAAAATATAAATAGAAAAGAAGGGATAAAAAATGAGTACAAAAAAAAAACATACGGTGCAGAGTTCAAAGCTAAACTGGTTTTGGAAGTTTTAGAGGGAGAAAAAACCATTAATGAGAT
>JAMOMX010000089.1 GCA_027066935.1 Sulfurimonas sp.
AAGATTCAAATTTGTTTTTTAGCATTTGTGGATTTGTGCTATAAAGCTTAATGGGATTTGGTATTGATTTCCAAGTTGCATTTATCTCTTGGTAAACTTTTGCTACTTCACCTGTTGCATCTTGTGGGGATACAGTCTTTATCAGTGCTATATCTGTTGCAAATAGAGCTGAAGATAGCGCTATTATCAGTGCTATTTTTTTAAATATTTTCATTTTTGTCCTTAATTATTCTATCATTTATTGATGCTTTCGCACACCACTTATCTAAAAACATTCACCTCCTTTTTTGTACCACTTGGTACTAAAATAAACAAATTTTTTTACTCTAAAAGCTCTTCTATATGTTTTACTACAGCTTCAAGCTCTCTCTCTTTTGCACCAACTTGTATCATCAAAACCAATCCATTTATTAAGCTTTGATAGATGCTACCTAAAACAAATGGTGAGGTTTGGTTTTTTATATCACCCTTTTTTTGAGCTATTTCTATAAATTCATGAAAAAGTTTTTGAAATGTTTTAAACTCATAATGTATAAGCTCATTAAAATGTGGATGACTTATATAACATTCACTTCCAGAGTTCATCAAAAGACACCCCTTTGCTCGACCTGTCTCCTTTAACTCTTCAATCGTCGAATAAACTATATAAAGAAGCACCTTTTTTTCACCCATTTCCTCTTTTAAAGTAGTTAGATGCTCTTTAGCCATTTTGGTATAAAGTACCAAACACAAACGAAATAGATGCTCTTTACTTTCAAATGTCTGATAAAAACTACTCTTTTTTATACTCATAACATTTAAAAGTTCACTCAGCGATGACTTATCATATCCGTGTTCCCAAAAATACTCCATCGCTTGAAGTAACACTTCATCTTTATCAAAAGATTTTGGTCTGCCTATAGATTTTTTCATAATGTGCATTATAGTACTAATTGGTACAAAAGTCAATATGGTGAGCATTCCTAATTCATGTCAAGTAATAAAAAGTGCTTTTCATTAAGAATAATTTTATCTTATTTCATTAATCTTTTTGTTTCTTCAATAGCTTTTGTAGCATTGAGTTTACCATAAGCTCTTCTTTCATCAAAACCATTTTGATAATTAGCGTTATTGCCACCTACCTTGTCAGCTGTTGCTATTAATATCTCTCTAACTTGCTTAGGTGTAATATTTGGATTTACGCTATACATCAAAGCGATAACTCCTGCTACTATTGGTGTTGAAAAACTTGTTCCATTTGTAAACGCGTAACCATTTGATACTAATCCGTAATTTTCCGTGGAACCTTGAGTTCCTGTATCGTCCAATCCCAAGACACCGACAGACCTTTGGATATCTCCACCTGGAGCCAATATATCAATATGTTTTCCATAATTGGAATAAATTGTAACATCATTATTCTCGCCACTAGCACCAACACCAATTACCCATTCTACTTCAGATTCATCTGATATGCCCTCATCTAAAGATAGACCATTGTTTCCAGAAGCAAATACAACTGTAATGCCAGCTTCATATAATGATTTTAACTCAGCAATTATCGCATCTGAAACATATTCTGTCCCCCAACTACAACTAATAACTTTAGCCCCATTATTTTTAGCATACTCAAAAGCTCTAATTAATTTTGAATCTATAGCTACTTCTTGCTTAATGATAATTAATTTTGCTTCGGGTGCGGTGCCAATAATACCTGTATTATTTATTGGTGCTACTATAAATCCTGCACAAGTGTTTCCATGTGAAGCAAAATCTATATCATTGGATGTGTTAGATATATCAGTAGTTCCATCATCTGCATTGTATGTTAAAAAAATATTAGCTTTTAAATCTTCATGGTTAATATCCCCACCATCATCAATAATGGCAACAATAACATCTTTACCTTTTGTGATTTTCCATGCGTCAAGTATATTAATATCTGCATCTGCATCAATATTTTCAATAAAATAAAGATTATTTAACGCACTACTGACCTCTTGCGCAATTCTTTTGTTATAGCTGTTTTGTGAATCAATATGCCATAAATATTTATAATATTGTTCGTTAGATACATCTAATACTTCATCTATTTTGGTTTTTGGAGTATCATTTTCTAAAGTTTCATTACTGCAACCACCTAATAATAGGAGTGAAGCTAAAATAGTTGAAACTATTATCTGTTTAGAGCGTGTCACTATCTTTTTCTTCTTTCTTTGATAAAATTAGGATGTGCAAACTCAACATCACCACTTTCAAATAATTTTCTTGATATAGAAAAAATATTATCATAATCTTCAATTTTTATAATAAAAATTTTATCTGTAAGTTTAGAATAATTTACAAGATTAAAATCATTTAATAAATTTGGGCAACTGACACCATCCCTACATTGAACAAGTATATCATCAGTAATTCCTATCTTTTTTCCTTGTGTATTTTTATAATAATTTATATATGAGCCATTAACACTTTTTGATGTGTGAATATTTTGAAGCTCAACTAATTTACCACTTTTATAGTAACTTTCATTAGCATAAACTGCTGATAATAATCCTATAAATAATAATACCATCTGTTTTTTCATCTCTAATTCCTTATATGTTAATTTTATAAAATTACGATAATCAAGGTTTACGCAATTGTTTTACACCATCTTAAAAGATAAAACTAGTCCATATATTCATTTTTAAACTTAACATATCTACTAGCTGAATTGTAAAGTTCTTTAATCTCTTCATCATCTAATTCTCTAATAACTTTTGCAGGTGATCCCATTATTAGCGAGCGGGGTGGAAATTTTTTGTTTTTTGTTACAAGTGAATTTGCTCCAACTATACTCTCTTTACCAATTACAGCACCATCAAGTATTGTAGCACTCATTCCAATTAAACAAGCATCTTCAATTGTGCAACCATGTAACATTACGCGATGACCAATAGTTACATCATCCCCAATTATGGTTGGATTTCCATCACCAATTTTTCTCTCTATACCTTTATGGTGAGTAACATGAATCATACTTAAATCTTGTACACTTACTCTATCACCAATTGATATATAGTGTACATCACCTCTTATTACAGTTCCAAACCAGATGGAACAATCAACTCCACACACCACATCCCCGATAACATCAGCAGACTGTGCTATCCAGGTATTAGAACCTAGTTTAGGAATATAATCTTTAAATTTATGTATCATTATCTTAACTCTCTAAAAATAATCTAGCTGCGAGTTGTTCAATAGAACTAGATGATTCTTTTTTTGTTGCTTTAGATACTCTGTTTACATAATCTTCTATAAGTTTATGGTTATTTATCCATTTATTGTTATCACGTTTTACTTTAATGTATGAGCCATCACTTTGAAGCTCATGAGCTAAAGAGTTATCAGCTATTTGCAGGTTTAAAATTTGAATAATTTTTTCGCGAGAATTTTTATCTTTAATACCTGTTAAAAGCTCAATTCTACGAACAAGATTTCTAGGCATCCAATCTGCTGAAGATATATAAACACCAGTAGCATCATTTTTGAAGTAAAAAACTCTTGGGTGTTCTAAGTATTTTCCTAAAATAGAGATAACCCTAATATTCTCACTAACTTCATCAACCCCTGGTCTCAAACAACAGATTCCACGAACAATC
>JAMOMX010000090.1 GCA_027066935.1 Sulfurimonas sp.
CTTTAGCAAATGAAAGTGAATCTGAAGTTATCTCTTTAATATTTACAAACAGATAAAATGCACCATCTGGAGTATTAACACTAAGTCCATCTATCTCATTCATTAGTTTAACTGCTTCATCTCTTCTTTTTATAAATGCTTTTTTCATCATAGCTATATCTGCATCTGCACTTCCGTCTAGCCCAGGAATTGCAGCACGCTGAGTAATAGAGTTAATGTTTGATGTACTTTGAGATTGAAGTTTCTTGGTTGCTTTAATTAGCTCAGTATCATGAGCTGCCATATAGCCAAATCTCCAACCAGTCATAGCTACAGATTTAGAAAGACCATTAATAGTTACTGTCCTTTTATACATATCTTCGCTAACTGCAGCGCATGAAGTAAATGTACCTTCATAAGTAAGTTTTTCATACATCTCATCACTAGCTACAATAATATCAGTACCCTCAAGAACTTTTCCAATTTCAATTAACTCATCTTTTGAATAAATTGAACCAGTTGGGTTTGATGGTGTTGTTAAAACTAACATCTTAGTCTTTGGTGTAATGGCATTTTTTAATTGCTCAGGAGTAATCTTAAATGCACTATAATCATGAGTTTGTATCTCAACAACACTCCCACCACAATACCTAACTAATTCTGGATATGTAACCCAGTATGGTGAAGGGATGATAACTTCATCTCCTACATCGATAGTTGCAGAAAATAGATTAAACAAGGAGTGTTTAGCACCATTATTTGCAATAATTTGGTTTGGAGAATATGTTAAACCGTTATCACGCTTAAGCTTATTTGCTATGGCCTCTTTTAGCTCAGGTATACCATCAACAGCAGTGTATTTAGTAAAATCTTCATTTATAGCTGCAATTGCAGCATCTTTAATAACTCTAGGAGTACCAAAGTCAGGCTCTCCTGCTGAAAAACTAAGAATATCTTTCCCCTCAGCTTTTAACTCTTGTGCTAATGTTGTAATAGCAATTGTAATTGATTCAGATAGAGTGTTGATGCGGTTTGTTAGCATAAATACTTTCCTTATAAGTTTTTTCTTTAGTTTGTGATTTGCATATAATAATTAATAATAGTAGTATACTAAAATAATAATAATAAGTAAGTTGATTTTAGATAATTTATTTATGCCCTCTTACTTAATAATCCAGAATCTAGGTTATGCAATAAATATATTATACTTTTACCTCCCTGATGTTCAAGGAAGATACTAATTAATATGAAGAGATATAATAGGTGATGAATTAGCTAATCGTAAAACTAACATTAAATAAAGTAGTTATTATATAAGGATGATCAAATATGTATTGATTTAATAAAATCAATACTATTTTTATGTGGTACCAGTGGCCGGACTCGAACCGGCACGCCGTGAGGCAGTCGATTTTGAGTCGACCAAGTCTACCATTCCATCACACTGGCATAAAAAAATAAAGTTTGCGATTATATTTACTATTTACTTAAAAGATTGTGAAAACTATTTATTTTGTAGCAATTATACAAAAACCTATTAAATTATTACCTTTTAATGAGTTTTTGTATAAGCACTCATGATAATTTATTACTTAAGAATAAATAACAAATTGCCGATATGGAATTATAATTGCTATACTTAAATATAATTAAATCTATAGTGACAAACGGAGGTGCATCATGCGTATAACATCAAGTATGTATTATAAGAGTTTATACTCACAAAATAATTCAAATTTACAATCAGAGCTGTTTGATGTAAACAAACAAATAGCATCTGGACTTAAGATACAATACGCTAAAGATGATGTAAGAACATTTGTTGACACTATGAGGTTGGATAATGAGATTTCAGCACTAGGTCAAGTTAAAAAAAGTACTGAAAGTGGATATAAAATAGCAAATCAAACAGATATTGCTTTAAATGAATTTGATGTTACTATGAATAGGATGCGAACACTTTTAATCCAAGCAGCAAATGAAACAAATGGATCAGTATCTTATAATGCTATTGCACAAGAACTTAGAACTCTAGAAGATCATCTTATAAATCTTTCAAACACTTCAATTAAAGGTCAGTACCTATTTTCTGGTTCTGCTACTGATATAAAACCAATATCTGATGATGGAAAATATATGGGCAATAGTGCATCATTAAACTCTTTTACCGGCTCTGGTACTACTCAACAATATAATCTTAGCGGCGATACACTATTTTTGGGTGAAAATAGTTCAGTAAAACGTCAAATCACATCAAATGTTGTAAACAAAAATTTGGTAGATACTTTTCCAATTGGTTTTGAATCTTCAAACCCAAAGGAGATCTCTCCGCAAAGCACAATCCGCGATCTTATGGGTGATACAGATGCCTCTGATACAGTTGCAAAACATCACTTTTATATACGCGGAACAAAAAGCGATGGGGTTTCTTTTAATACAGAACTTTTAATGAAAGATGGAGATAGTGTTGAGGAGTTAATGACACAAATTGGTAATGCTTATGGAAATACAAATGCTTTAAAAGTTGTAGATGTAACTATGAATTCATATGGTCAGTTTGTAATCCAGGATAAAATACAGGGTTCTAGTAAGATAGAGTTCCATATGGTTGGTGCTGTTGATTATAACTTAGGGGATGGTGATGATAGAGCGGATATTAGTGATGGTATTTATGGAACTGCTGGCTTAATAAGTAATTTAGATGGTGGTGAAACAGATTTTAATAAATTTGTTTTTGGAACAAATACTACAGATCTTCATGTAAAAGAATTTGTAAAATCAGATTTCACTTCTGCTACGGCGTCTATAACAAATATCGATGCTTTGCTTTATGATAGGACTAATTTTTCTAAAGAGGGTTCAATCTTAAGTTCGAGTGTTCCACAAATTATTAATGAAACTAATGAATACGCCTCTGCATCAACTAAGCTCTCAGAGGTCTCCAGCTCTTCATTAAATGGTTCAACCTTTAAATTAGAGGGTATCTCTATATCTGGCAACCCTTATGATGTTGATATTGATTTTGCAGCTAGCGGCTCGACATTTACAGATAATATCTCTGGAAATACCTATAATATATATAATATGGCTACTCCAAGGGTAGCTGTTGATGGCGACGAGATGAGTTATCAGCAACTAATGGATGTAATGAATATGGCTACAACTCAAAATTTTCCAGCTTCATCTTTAGGGACGGCTAGCGAATATGACGCAGCAATTGAATCAGCAAATATTTTAGGTGAATATTCTATTAGTTATGATGCAAAGATAGAGTTTCAAGATATTACAAACACCTCTTCACTGGCAGAGATATCATTATATGATTCAAATAGTGGTAATTTTTCCGCAGCATCATCACTTATGACATTTAATTCTAATAATGCTATTGTGATAAGAGATGCAAAAACAGATTTTTTTTCTACAATAGATAAGATGATAAATTCAGTCGAAGACTATACTATGTATCCAGATGCAAACAATAAAAATACTAGAAACATTGGTATTGAAAATTCATTAGAAATGATGGATGATTTGCAAAATCATGTTGCTCGCTCTCACTCACAAATTGGTTCTCAATCAACAGCACTTAATAGATCAGTAGAGAGAGTTCAAGCTTTAGAAATAAGCGCAATGACACTAAGATCATCGGTAATAGATACCGATTTAGCGGAATCCTCCTTGCGTCTTACTCAATTATCATTAAACTATGAAGCGATGTTATCCACAGTTGGTAAAGTTTCAAAACTAAGCTTAGTTAATTATCTCTAAAAATTTGTATCAATATGGAATGATTTTGGCTATACTTCCTTTAATTATTTAACATTTTAGAGGAAGATATAATTTGAAAGAAACTGCATTTATACTTATTGTTGGGATACTTATTTATCTTGGTTTTGCAACTATTTTAGGTGATGTATCTTTAATGGGTAGCTATGGCGTAACATTTGCTTTACACAATAACCATATTTTCGGTTACATATCTTATGTATATCTTTTTGTTTTATTGTTTCCACTATATCTTTTTTATAAAAATACAACTTTAAATTTAAGAAAGCTTGAAATTGCAATTTCAAGCTTTTTGTTGTTTTTTTCATTTTTACTAATTCAAGCTATGACGATAGACGATGCTTTTAGAGGGGTTTTTGCAGGAAATTTTGTTGATTATTTAAACCCATATATTGGTTTATTTGGGTTATGGATATTTTGGGCTACAATATCACTTGTCTCCATAAGCATAATATTAGATAAAAATATAAATGACCTATTTGCACAAATTTTCAAATCAATAAAGCCTCAAAAAACGCTACAAAAAACCTCAAAGGCAAAAGAAGAAGAGCCAAAAAAAACATTTAATAGTTATGATGAAATGGTGACTGTAGAGGATGATTTTGATGCAGAAATAGACAAACCAACTTTTATGAGACGCAAAAATAATGTTGATAAAAAATCAGACCTAAATCCTGAAAAAACAAATAACATACTGGAGATGGCTTCAAAAGTAAAAGAGCAAAAAAATGCACTTGTTGTTGAAGAGTTAGAAGAAAATGCAAAACTTCTAGAGACAATAGAAAAAGGTGTTGTTGAAAAACCAAAAAATTTCACATTGCCAAAAGTAAGTTTTTTACAAAAAGCAGAAAAAAAAGCACAAAATATTGATGAGAGTGAACTAGATGAAAAGATTCAATATCTAATTGAAAAATTAGCGCATTTTAAGATAGATGGTGATGTAGTTCGTACATATGCTGGACCTATTGTTTCTACATTTGAATTTAAACCTGCTGCAAATGTCAAGGTAAGTAAAATACTAAACCTACAAGATGACTTAGCTATGGCTTTATCAGCTGAAACTATTCGTATACAAGCTCCAATACCAGGCAAAGATGTGGTCGGAATAGAGATTCCAAATGAAAAAACAGAAACTATATATTTACGAGAATTGTTAGATGATAATCTATTTAAAGAGTCATTATCACCTTTAACTATCGCTCTAGGAAAAGATATTGTTGGTAAACCATTTATTACAGATTTGAAAAAACTTCCACATCTTCTTATAGCAGGAACAACAGGTAGTGGTAAAAGTGTTGGAATTAACGCGATGATACTTTCACTTTTATATAAAAATTCTCCAGATCAACTGAGACTTCTTATGATAGATCCTAAAATGTTGGAATTTTCTGTATATAATGATATTCCCCATCTATTAACTCCAGTGATTACAAAACCTAAACAAGCGATAGTTGCACTAAATAATATGGTTTCAGAGATGGAGCGCCGTTATGAGTTAATGGCAGAGACTAAAACAAAAAATATTGAGAGTTATAATGAAAAAGTATCTAAGATAGGAGGTGAACATTTTCCATATATAGTTGTTATTATAGATGAGTTAGCAGATCTAATGATGACAAGTGGAAAAGATGTTGAACACTCTATAGCTAGACTTGCTCAGATGGCAAGGGCATCAGGGATACATTTAGTTGTTGCAACCCAAAGACCATCAGTAGATGTTGTAACAGGTTTAATAAAAGCAAATCTACCATCTCGCATATCTTATAGGGTAGGGCAAAAAATTGATTCTAAGATTATTTTGGATCAGATGGGTGCTGAATCATTGTTAGGTAAAGGTGATATGCTTTTTACACCTCCAGGATCTACCGGATTGGTTAGACTCCATGCACCTTGGAGTACAGAAGAAGAGATAGAAAAAATAGTTGATTTTATTAAATCTCAAAGGGAGCCAAATTATGATAAAAGTTTTTTGGTTGAAGAAACAGAAAATATTTCGTCATCTTCAAAGGAAAGTTATGAAGAGTTAGATGAGCTATATGAAGATGCAAAAATAATTATTTTAACTGATAGAAAAACTTCTATATCATACCTACAAAGAAAACTTCAAGTTGGATATAACCGTTCTGCTAGAATTATAGAGCAACTAGAAAACGAAGGAATCTTATCATTACCTAATTCTAAAGGTATTAGAGAGATTCTATAGATGAATAAACCTTATCTAATATTTACACAAAATAAAAACTCCTTTAATGTGTATATAAAAAATCTTGAAAAATTAAATGTAAATCAAATAAAAGAACTTGAAAGTTTTGTTAGTATTAGAAATGGTATGTTTGATTTTAATAAATATACTTTTAATATCCAAAAAAAATTATCTTTTAATCATTTTGTTCTATTGTTAGAACATCTAAATATAGATGCCGAGTGTGAAGAAAACATAATATTAACCAAAAATCAACCTAGAATTAGTTTTGGTCAATATAAAGGTATGCAATATGCAGAACTTGCGGGCTCATATTTGCTTTGGTTAAAAACAAACTATAGGGGTAAAGATAGAGAAGTTATAGATAAAGAGTTAAAAAAAAGAAATTTATAATTTTTTTCAATTCCAAAGATGTTACAAAAATATACACTCAAGAAATAAATCTAAACAACAATGTGTATTAATGTAACATTTCTTAGATTGATTACTTATCTTTAGTTATAATCCCGTATTAAATTTAATATGAGGGTTTACTATGGCATTTTTAGATGACTATAAAGTACATACAAAAGAGAGAGCGGCTCTTGGTGTTCCACCATTAGCTTTGAACGCTGAACAAACAGCAGATCTTGTTGAGTTATTAAAAGCTTCACCAATTGTGGAGCAAGATTATATAGTGGATATATTTGAAAATAAAATTCCTGCTGGTGTTGATGACGCTGCTTATGTAAAAGCTGCATTTTTAAATGATGTAGTGCAAGGAAATATTTCTTGTGATGCAATCACACCTGCAAAAGCTTGTGAAATTTTAGGAAAAATGCTTGGTGGATTTAATGTTACTCCATTAGTTGAAGCACTTAAAATCCCAGAAATTGCAGATGTTGCGGCAACTCAACTTAAAAATACAATTCTTGTATATGATTCTTTTAATGATGTTAAAACATTAATGGATAATGGAAATCCTCAAGCTAAAGAGATAGTTGAATCTTGGGCAAATGCTGAATGGTTCACAAATAAAGAAGCGATGGCTAAAGAAATCACAGTAACTGTTTACAAAATACCTGGTGAAACAAATACTGATGACTTATCTCCTGCAAGTGAAGCATTCACAAGAGCAGATATCCCTTTACATGCAAACTCATTCTTAATAAACAGAATGGATAACCCTCTTGATACAATGAAAGAATTAAAAGCAAAAGGACACCCTTTAGTTTATATTGGTGATGTTGTAGGAACAGGTTCTAGTAGAAAATCTGGAATTAATTCACTTCAATGGCATATGGGTGTTGATATTGATGGTATTCCAAATAAAAGAACTGGCGGTATTGTTATTGGTGATATTATCGCCCCAATCTTCTTTAATACGGCAGAAGATTCAGGTTGTATCCCGATAGAGGCTCCTGTTGGAAAGTTAGAAACTGGAGATGTAATTACAGTTAAACCTTTTGATGGTGTAATTGAAAGAGATGGTTCAGTTGTTTCAGAGTTTGAAATCTCTCCAAATACATTGCCAGATGAGATGAGAGCAGGGGGAAGAATCCCTTTAATTATTGGTAAAGGTCTTACCGCAAAAGCTAGAGAAGCTTTAGGTATGGATGCTGGAGATATATTTTTAGTACCGAATCAACCAGAAGATGATGGTTCTGGATATACATTAGCTCAAAAAATGCTTGGTAAAGCTTGTGGAATAGAGGGAGTTAAGCCTGGTATGTATTGTGAGCCAATAGCTACAACAGTAGGTTCTCAAGATACAACTGGACCAATGACAAGAGATGAAGTAAAAGAGTTAGCAGCACTTTCTTTTGGCGCTGACATGGTTATGCAATCATTTTGTCATACAGCTGCTTATCCAAAACCAGCAGATATTGTGCTTCAGCATACACTCCCAGAGTTCTGGACATCAAGAAAAGGTTTTATCCTTCGCCCAGGTGATGGTGTAATCCACTCGTGGTTAAATAGACTTTGTCTTCCAGATACGGTAGGTACTGGTGCAGATAGCCATACTAGATTCCCAATTGGTATCTCATTCCCAGCTGGTTCTGGTCTTGTTGCATTTGCAGGAGTTACAGGTATGATGCCTCTAACTGTTCCTGAATCTGTTTTAGTTAAATTTTCTGGTGAGATGCAACCTGGTATCACTCTTAGAGATTTAGTTAATGCCATCCCTCATCAAGCTATCAAAGATGGTCTATTAACAGTTGAGAAAAAAGGTAAAAAGAATATTTTTGCTGGAACTGTTGTAGAGATTGAAGGTTTAGAGGATCTTAAGTGTGAGCAAGCATTTGAGCTATCTGATGCATCTGCTGAGAGAAGTTCGGCTGCTTGTACAGTTAAGCTTAACCGTGAACCTGTAGTTGAGTATCTAGAATCAAATATTGTTTTAATTGAAGAGTTAATTGCACAAGGTTATTCTGATGCAGCTACACTTCAAAGACGTGCCGATAAGATGAAAGAATGGGTTAAAAATGGAGAGTTACTAGTAGCTGATAAAGATGCTAAATATATAGCTACTATAAATATTGATCTTAATGAGATTAAAGAGCCTATTTTAGCTTGTCCAAATGATCCAGATGATGTTAAAACTTTAACTGAAATCAGAGAAGCTGGTTTAAGAACAGAGATTGATGAAGTATTTGTTGGTTCATGTATGACTAACATTGGTCTTTTCCGTGCAGCTGGTGAGATTTTAAAAGGCGAGGGTGCAGTTAAAAATAAACTATGGATTTGTCCTCCAACTAAGATGGATGAAAAAACTTTAAATGAAGAGGGTTATTACTCTATATTTGGTTCAGCTGGTGCTAGAACTGAGATACCTGGATGTTCTTTATGTATGGGTAATCAAGCTTCTGTTGCATCAAATGCATGGGTATTCTCAACTTCAACAAGAAACTTTGATAACAGATTAGGTAAGGGTAGTCAAGTTTATCTTGGTTCTGCTGAACTTGCTGCTGTTGTAGCACTTAAAGGTGAGCTTCCAACTGCTGCTGAATATTTAGAGATTGTTGCAAATAAAATCACTCCAGATATCACTGATGAAGTTTATAAATATCTTAACTTCAATAAAGTTACTAAAGAAGAGCTAACGGCAATGATTAAATAAAAAAAGACTAAGGTCTTTTTTTATTAATCTCTTATGATGTCAAAATCTAAAGGATATTTTGGAATAAATAAACTCTTATCTATCTTTTGATTTTGCTTATGGTTACTAAATGTTATCTCTACACTATTTTCAAACTGATCCAAATAGGATATAGAGATTAAAGTGTCATTTTTCACTTCCAAAGTAAACGATGTAGAGTCATATTTTGCAATATATAAATTTTTATCTATTTTTTCTGCTTTTTCAATTATTTTAAAAAAATCAAAATTACTACTTATTTTTCTTTTTATCACTTGTTCAATTTCAGGCTCAACTACAGTTGCTTGATATCTATTTATATATATTATTTTTTTTATTGGTGTAGTATATATCCACTTGGCATTTTGTGGTTTAGATGCTAACAAGTGTCCATTATAGTGTAATTCTTTTTTCTTATCATCTGTAATAACTTGAATAAAATCAGCTTCAAAAGTAGTTATATTACTTATTGAAGCAAAAACTTGTGTGGATAGTAGTAAAAATAAAATTTTAAATTTCATATACTCTCTTTTTTATGGTGAAACTTTTTTGTTCATCAAACTAAATATTATTTAAATAAAATCTGCTTTTCATAACAATTTTCTGTTTTATATGAAAATTATATCTAAGTGATTGTTTACATATTAATTAATATTACTTAATAATTTTTTGATAATTTAATTTATGCCTTTTATTATGTTTAGTATGATAAAATAAAAATAATTTCTTTGTAACTATATAGTTACATATATAAGGTTGAGAATGCTACAAGCATTAATGGGTAAATTTTTTAGTACATCTAATGATCGGGAACTAAAAAAGTACAGTAATACAGTTAAAAAAATAAATAAGCTTGAGGAAAAATATCAAGCATTAAGTGATGAAGAGTTAAAAGCAAGCTTCAACGAACTTAGAAAAAGTGTTGTTGAAGATAATGTATCTTTAGATGATGTATTAGAAGATTCATTTGCTATTACTAGAGAAGCTAGTATTAGAACATTGGGAATGAGACATTTTGATGTTCAACTTATTGGTGGAATAGTGCTTCATGAGGGTCGTATTGCTGAGATGAAAACAGGTGAGGGAAAGACACTTGTAGCAACTTTAGCTATTGTTTTAAACGCTATGAGCGGTAATGGTGTCCACCTTGTTACTGTAAATGACTACCTTGCTAAACGCGATGGACAAGAGATGGCTCCACTATACGAATTTCTAGGTTTTAGTGTTGGAATAATTTTGGATGATATGCACGATCCAGTTATTAAAGGTGAGGCATATAAAGCAGATATTACATATGGTACAAACAATGAATTTGGCTTTGATTTCTTAAGAGACAATATGAGTTACTCAGCAGAGCATAAGGTTCAAAGAAACTATAGCTTTGTAATTGTTGATGAAGTAGATAGTATTTTAATTGATGAAGCTAGAACGCCACTTATTATTTCTGGTCCAACTGATAGAAATATGCAAGACTACAATAGAACAAATGCAATTGCTTTGCAGCTCATTAAAGATGAACACTTTACAGTCGATGAAAAAGATAAAGTTATTTTAGTTACAGAAGAGGGTAATACAAAAGCAGAAGAATTATTTGGTGTTGAAAATCTATTTAGTCCAGAAAATGCTTCTTTGTCTCATATTTTAGACCAAGCTCTAAAAGCAAATTATCTATTTGAAAAAGATGTTGATTATGTTGTAAATGATAATGAGGTAGTTATTGTTGATGAGTTTACAGGTCGCCTAAGTGAAGGTCGTCGTTTTTCTGATGGTCTTCATCAAGCATTAGAAGCAAAAGAAAAAGTTGAGATTAAAGAAGAGACTCAAACTCTTGCAGATATCACATTTCAAAATTACTTTAGAATGTACGATAAATTAGCAGGCATGACTGGTACTGCTGAGACTGAAGCAACAGAATTTGCACAAATATATCTACTTGATGTTGTATCTATTCCTACAAATATACCTATTACAAGAGCCGATTTAAATGATCTTATATATAAAACTGAAGGCGAAAAATTCAATGCAGTTATAGACACAATTAAAGAACTTTCAAAAACTGGACAGCCTGTTTTAATTGGAACTGCTTCAATTGAAAAATCTGAAGCTCTTCATGCAGTTTTAAAAAAAGAAAAAATTGCACATACTGTATTAAATGCTAAAAATCACGAGCAAGAGGGTGAAATAATTAAAAATGCTGGTGTTAAGGGAGCTGTAACAATTGCTACAAATATGGCAGGTCGTGGTGTTGATATTAAGGTAAATGATGAAGTTCGTAATCTTGGTGGTCTTTATATCATTGGAACAGAGCGACATGAAAATCGTCGTATTGACAACCAGCTTCGTGGTCGCTCAGGAAGACAGGGTGATGCAGGTACTACACAATTTTATCTATCTCTAGAAGACAATCTGCTTCGTATATTTGGAAGTGATAAGATTAAGTCAATCATGGAGAGACTTGGTGTTGAAGATGGTGAATATATAGAATCAAAAATGGTTACTCGTGCAGTTGAAAAAGCTCAAAAGAAAGTTGAAAATATGCACTATGATGGTCGTAAGCAAATTGTAGAGTATGATGATGTAGCAAATGAGCAAAGAAAAATAGTTTACAAATTTAGAAATCAACTTTTAGATAAAGAGTATGATATTGCATCTAAAGTTGAAGAGATTAGAGTTGAGTATATTGAAAAAGCGTTAAACGGTGTAGATATTTTTAATGGTGGTTCCAGAGAAGATTTTAATTTAGAGAAATTTTTTAAAAAAATTCAAGAAGAACTTAATTTAAAATTTGATCTACAAGAGTTTACTTCGTATGAATATGAAGAGTTAGTGGAAGCTATAACTACTAATGTTAAAAAAGCTTATGATGAAAAGATGAGTGTGGTAGATCAAGAGGTTCGTGATGAAGTGGAGCGTAAGGTTTATTTAGAGATGTTAGATAAAGCTTGGCGTGATCATCTATATCAAATGGATACTATGAAAACAGGTATTAGACTTCGCGCATACAATCAAAAAGATCCATTAGTAGAATATAAAAAAGAGAGCTTTAATCTTTTTACTGAATTGATTAGTGATATTAAATCAAGCACTATTATCCATCTTCAAATTATTCAATTTAGGATGGAGTCACCTGAAGAAGAAGCAAAAAAGATGATGCAGAGTATAGAGAATCAGAAAAAAGCTGAAGAAGCTGCTATGAAATTTAGCAACGAAGAAAGTGCTGATATATCTAAAAAAATAGCTAGAAATGATCCATGTCCATGTGGAAGTGGAAAAAAATATAAACAATGTTGTGGTAAAAGTGGACCCAAGAAGGGAGTATTTGCTGGAAACGGTGCCGCTTCATCTTGAAAAATAGCATAGTTCCATATTTAGTTAAAAGATTTTTAAGATTTGACAATGAACAACCATTTATCTTTTTATCTGCATTATTAGCATTTTTAGGTATAGCACTTGGTGTGATGGTTCTTTTAATAGCTATGGCACTAATGAACGGTTTTGATAAAGAGTTTAGAAAGAAATTAACTGTAATGAACTACCCATTGACTGTAATTCCTAAATTTTATGGTGCTGTTAATGAAAATCTGCTTATTGATTTAGAGTCAAAGTTTCCAAATTTAGCTTTTAGCCCATATGTTCAATCAGCAGTTATGGCTAGAAGTGGTTCAAAGCTTGAGGGTGGATATATCTTTGGTGTTAATTTCAAAGATGAAGCAAAAGTAAACACTATACTGGCAAAAGCTATATCTGGTGTAGATATAGATAAGTTTGATGTATTGATTGGAAAATCATTAAAAGATGAATTTAATTTATTGCCAAACGATAAATTAATGTACATATTTACTAGTGTTGAACCAGGAGGATTGTCTATAACTCCAAGAATTAAACGCTTTGAAGTAAAAGGTATTTTTGATTCAGGGTTAACTGCTTATGATAAAGCGTACAGCTATACATCACTCTCATCCCTCCAGACTATACTAAGAGTGCCATCTAATCAATATGATGGTATCCATATTTTTTCAAAAGACCCTCATTCAGATATATTAAAAATTAAAGATGAGTTGCCAATAAATGTATCTATTAAAGGTTGGTGGCAAGATAATGCAAACTTTTTTGCAGCCTTAGAGCTTGAAAAAGTTTCACTATTTATTGTTTTGATGTTAATTATTTTAATAGCTTCAATAAATATAATATCTTCACTTTTGATGACCGTGATGAATAGAAGAAGTGAGATAGCTTTACTTATGTCTTTAGGCGCAACAAAATTAGAGGTAAAAAAAGTATTTCTATACCTAGGTATAGTTATTGGAACTACAGGGATATTAACTGGTATATCACTTGGAATGAGTGGAATATGGATACTTAGTACTTTTGATATAGTCTCTCTTCCAAAAGATGTATATCCAACAACTACGCTCCCTCTTGACTTAAGTATTAAAGATTTTTTCAGTATTGTTATTGGTGCATTTGCAATAGTAATAGTATCTGCGTATTACCCAGCTAAAAAAGCTAGTGAAGTTGATATTTTAACTGTTTTAAGAAATGAATAAATAGTTAAATAAAATACTATTTTTTCTCTTTTGATTTAAATAGGTAAAAAGGTAGAGACAGTGTTCTTTTAATAATATTTAATGGAGCTACTATGATATCTTTTGCTATCATTGATTTTACTTTTGGGTTATCAAGCTTACCTGTTATTTTTAATGTTGTAGAGATAGTATCCTCCCCTAGTAGTATATAGCCAAATAGAGGTATTCTAGAAGCACTACTTCCTAAGTCAGTTTTTAGATTTAATTTTAAATCAATACTGTTGTTTTTAAAACTAGAAGTTCCACGACCAATTATATCCATCTCTTTAGAATCAAGAAATATATCATTTAATTTATAGATATCATTTTTATATTCAAAATTTATATAAGCATTATTTATAACAAGTCCATTTTTATTATATCCTGGTAGTGAAAAAGTTATTAATGAAGGGATGGTATTAATAAAAGCAAGAATATTATTTAGCACTTTATATTCA
The DNA here is from genome assembly GCA_027066935.1 of Sulfurimonas sp. Lineage (GTDB taxonomy): Bacteria > Campylobacterota > Campylobacteria > Campylobacterales > Sulfurimonadaceae > Sulfurimonas. Next base: position 14,110 of record JAMOMX010000090.1, read on the forward strand.
ATAACAGTGGTGTTTTTAATAAATAAAATTCCATCATACTGATCAAAATTTCCATGTACACTAAAATCAAAATTTCCTTTTTTAAATTTGGATAATGCAAAAAGGTTTTCCATAAACATTCTACCAAATCCAGCCCCATAAATATAAAATAGATCATTTTCAAGTTTAAAATTAGCTTCCCCATTTTTGTGTATTAATTGAGCTGTTGTAGTATTATTAGAATATTGTAAGTTTATTTCGTCTGCTATAGCGCGTCTTTTATCACTAATATATATAAATGAATCTCTAAAACTCATCGATATTTTTTTCTCCATCTCTTCATCAGAGGTTGCTTTTACATCTTTAAGTAAGGCAAAAACAGAATCTAAATTAATACCAATATTTTTCCCTTTGACAGAGATGTCTTCTGATATCAATAGATCAATTTTGTCATTAATATTTACCTTTGTAGTATTATCCTCTATTTCACCCCTAAGTATATATTTAGAGATAAGTTTATTATCAATGTTTAAAATATCATGTGAATAATCTATATTTGCTAAAAATTTGACATTATGTTCATCTTTATTTTTATAAATAGAAAGCATCCCTTTTGATATTTGTAAGTTTTGTAAAAATGGTGAATATGGTACTAATTTTGAGAGGGAATTAAATGAAATATTCCAGTTGTCGGCTGATACTTTAGTAGATATATTTAGATCTGATGTATTTATTGTGGTTATGGTGTTAGACGAGTTGATACTTAAGTTAATATCTCTAAATGAATTATTTGAATCTTTATTATAAACAAAAAAATCTTCAATTATAAATTGTGAACTACTAGCTAATATAGTATTTTGGAGTAGATCAAATTTTGGTTTATTAATACTACAATCAAGAGTCCCTATATTAAATTTGATATTTTCTTTTGAGCTAACAGATAGTTTGTTATTTAAATAAGATAGGTTAAGCAGTACATTAGGTTGTGATAATGTAAAAGCATCATTTTTAAATTTCGTAACATTTATATCTAATTTTGATGATAAGTTTTTTAGAGAAATATCACCAGATACATAGGCTGTAGCGACATCTCCTAACTCTATCTTTGTCGTTGGAATAGTAGCAAACAAGGTATCTAAGTTAAAAGGTACAGATAGCTTAGTAATTAAAAGTTCATCATTATCATAATCCCAATTAGATTTAGATATATTAATTGTATCTTGATTAGGTTTTATTATATATTTTACAAATAGGTTTTGATTGTTTGTATTAAGTTTTAAAGTTTTATTAACAGCTATTTTACTTATATTAAAGTCAATAAAACCAGTATCATTTTTTAAATCTAACTCTGCAAATACATTAGCCTTAGCTATATCTTTATAACTTGCAGTCATTTTTTGAATTTTAACATCAAGATTATTAAGATATACAACAGTATCTCTTAAGTCCAAATCTAGCCCAAGGTATCTAAAGTTAGCTTTGTTAGTATAAAAATGTCCATTTGCATCTACATCAAGTGTCATTAGGTTAATGTCTAGTTTTAAATCTGTATCTATATATCCAGAATTTTGGATAAAAGGCAATTTAATACCATAAACATCTAATAGGTATAATAGATGTTTATCTACCATTCCATCTAATTGAAGATATAGTGCTAGTTTTTCTTCTATCTCAGTAAAATCAATTTTGAGCCAACTAGAATCTAGTTCAAACTCATATGTTGTTGAATCGCTAGGGACTATAAACAATACACCCTCTTTAAATACTAAGTCTGTATTTTTAGTATGAATAGCATCAAGTTTGGGATGATAAGTATATTTAAACTCAGTGCCATTAAGATGGACATATAAATTTTTTAGTGTTGATTTTGGGTTTTTAAAATCTACCCAACCGTAGGCACTTTTTAGTGTTAGATATTTCATCTCAATTGCTTCATTTATCCAATAATTTAGTGTCTTATTTGGTTTTAAAAGTGATATAAAGTACTTTATACTTTTTATGTTTTTATTGGAGGATATAGCGTATTTAAGCTCGTCTACTGTTGTTGATATATTAATATTTAATGATACATCAGAGCCAATCTCTGTTTTTGCAGATAGATAAAGCTCATGTTTTTTAGTATCTAAAATAATATTTGATATTAAGTTAACTTTTTTA
>JAMOMX010000091.1 GCA_027066935.1 Sulfurimonas sp.
ACATAATAAACTCCCTGAGTGTTAATTTTAAAAATCTCATAGCTTCGTTTTATAAAAGGTAGAAAGTGTCAGTCTCTCCTTAGCATCCTATAGATGAGTTAAATAAAGCTAACACAAGACGTTTTATGTGTTGGTGCAAAAGCCCAAAAAGGATAAAAACTTGTTTACTATTAGCTTTTGTGAAAACTATGAGTCTTTAATGAACTCAACCTTATTTTATCGATTTGGTTGATATATTTATTATACGAAGGGGTAAATATGCATACTCTAACAATAAAAGTACATGAAAGAGTTTTAGATAAAATCGTTTATTTTTTAGACAATCTCCCTAAACAAGATATAGAAATTATATCTAATCAAGTAGAAGATGTGGATAAAAGAGAAGATTTTATATCTTTTTTGGCTCATAATCCTATAAAAGTTGAGCCAGATTTGAAGTTTTTTTCTAGAGAAGAAGTTCATGAAAGATAAGCCATTTATAGACACAAATATATTTTTTATATGCATTTTGCACAAAAGATAAAAGAAAACAGCAAATAGCTCAAAAATTGATTCTTGATAAATCAACTATTAGTGTACAAGTTATCAATGAGACAAGCAACAACCTTCTTAAAAAGCTAAATTTTAATGAAGATGAAATAAAAAATTTCATAGAAATGGAAAAAGGTGTTACAGATATATATAACAAGAGGAAAAGCTTAAAGCTGTTTTATAGAAGTATGCTATAATTACATCAATAAAACTATAAAGGAAGAAAATGGTTGATGTAGAAGCAATAAAACTTGAAATAGTAGAACGATTAAAACCATTGAATCCTGAAAAAATTATACTATTTGGTAGTTATGCTTACGGGACACCACATCAAGATAGTGATATTGATTTGTATGTGGTAACAAATGATGATTTTACTCCTCAAAGTTTTAAAGAAAGAATGGATGTAAAACTTAAAATTTCAAGAACTATAAAAGATTTACAAAAAACCATACCTATCGATATAATAACACATACAAAACAGATGCATAAAAAATTTGTAGAATTAAATAGCTCTTTTAGTAGAGAAATATTACAAAATGGGGTAAAACTATATGGCTAATATTCAAGCTAAAGAGTGGTTAAAAGCAGGATATTGTGATTTAAAAATTATTGAATATATAATCAATGATGACATGTTGACACATGTTGTTGCTTTTCATTCTCAGCAAGCTATAGAAAAAACATTAAAATCAATTTTAGAAAATGAAGTAAAAAAAATTCCAAAGATACATAAATTACAAAACTTAATAACTAAAATTGATATAAATATTGAGTGGGATGAAAATATAATAGAAATTCTTGATGAACTATATATCGATTCAAGATACCCTGGCGACCTTGGTCTTTTACCACATGGAAAACCAACACTAGATGATGCTAAAAAATTTCATAATTGTGCCCAAACTGTTTTTGATAAAGTTTGTAAAATTTTAAATGTAGAAATATCAGAAATAATTTAACATGTGCGGAATAATAGGTTTTATAGACTACAACAAAAATTCTTCTAAATCACTACTAGAGCAGATGCGTGACACTATCACCTATCGAGGCCCAGATAGCGCTGGTAGTACATTTTTTACAAATGACAACTACAATCTAGGTTTAGGGCACAGAAGACTCTCCATCTTAGATCTTAGCTCTTTAGGTTCTCAACCTATGAGTTATGAAAACTTGACTATCATCCATAACGGAGAAGTTTATAACTTTGCTGAAATAAAAGAAGAGCTTATCAAAAAAGGATATGACTTTATCTCTCATACTGATACAGAAGTGATACTCAAAGCATTTCATGCATGGGGTGTGGAGTGTGTAGAAAAGTTTCGAGGTATGTTTGCCTTTGCTATCTATGATGAGAGTAAAGAGAAACTTTTTATATTTAGAGATAGGACTGGTATAAAGCCTCTTTATTATCATAAAACTGATGAGCTATTTTTGTTTGGTAGTGAGTTAAAAACTTTTTATGAACATCCTAAATTTCAAAAAGTTATCAACAAAAAAGCTCTTCCATACTATTTTAGATTTGGATATATCCCTGCTCCTTTGACAATCTTTGAAGATACTTACAAATTAAAATCAGGACATTATCTAATTGTTGATGTTGCAAATGACAAATATGAAGAAAAAGAGTATTGGAGTGTAGAGAGAGAGTTTTTAAAAGAGAAGTCAAAAGATAGCGAAGAGGTTATAGTAGAAAAACTAGAAAAGATATTGCTAGAGTCATTTCAGCTTAGAATGGTTTCAGATGTTCCTGTTGGTGTCTTTTTGAGTGGCGGAGTAGATAGCTCTTTGGTTACTACACTTTTGCAAAAAAACTCCAAAACACCTCTTAAAACTTTTACGATAGGGTTTGAAGAAAAGGGATACAACGAAGCAACTTTTGCTAAAGAGATAGCCAAGTTTCTAGGAACTGACCATACTGAGTATTATTGTACTAAACAAGATATGTTAGATGTTGTTAAAGATTTGCCATTTATGTATGATGAGCCTTTTGGAGATAGCTCTGCCATCCCAACTTTGCTCGTCTCAAAACTTGCAAAAGAGAAGGTATCGGTGGTACTTAGCGGAGACGGAGGAGATGAAGCGTTTGCTGGGTATAGTAAATACTTTGCTTTGACAAAGATAGCAAATCTGCAAAACTCAAAAGTAACAAATAACAGTTACAAAGCAAACTTTCCTCAAAAAACAAAAAAAATAGTTTTAAAAACTTTGACAAGCTTAATCAGTGAAGAGTTAGTTGAAAAAATCAACAATCTTCTACCAGCTTCAAAAAAGCAAAAAAATATAAAAGATAAATATAAAAAATTTAAAAATGCCATCCAAAGTGATAATTTTGCACAAATGTTTATCAATGCAAGCTCTTATGTAGACAATGAAACCTTGGATAAAGTGTTGATTGACAATAGTATAGATTTTGATCTAAGCAGTTTTGATATATTTAAAAAAGTAGACCATTTGTCTCCACTTGATCAAATGACACTGTGTGACTATAAAACATTCATGGTTGACGATGTATTGACAAAAGTAGATCGAGCATCTATGAGTGTCAGTATAGAAGCGAGAGAGCCTTTACTAGACCATAAAATCATAGAGTTTTCAGCTAAGCTTCCCTCCTCTTTGAAGTATAAAAATGGTGTTGGTAAATATCTCTTAAAAGAAGTACTCTATAAACATATACCAAAAGAGTTGATAGAGAGACCAAAATCAGGTTTTCAGATACCTCTGTATGAGTGGTTGAAGAGTGATTTGAGAGAGGTATTGGATTTTTATCTTGATAGTGAGAAGCTTGCCGAGAGTGGTATCTACAATGTGGATGAAATTGTTAAGTTGAAAAATGATTACTATGAGGGAAAAAGTGTCAATATATCGTTGTTGTGGTTTGTGTTGATGTATGAGATGTGGAGAGAGAAGTGGTTGTGAGTGGAGGTGGTGTTTTTAGCTTTGCAAGATTTTTTCATCTATACAAACTTACGATATAATCACATCATAAGTTTTAGGAGACATCTATGATAAATTTCAAACGAATTAAAAAAGATTGTTTTTGGGATTATGATTTTAGT
>JAMOMX010000092.1 GCA_027066935.1 Sulfurimonas sp.
TTTTTTAATAGTTCTCGCTCATGAGCACTTAACATATATGAATTTGATTTTAGATATTTATCTATAATATAGATATCATTTCTTATATCTTTAGTTGATAAAAAATAGGCAAAATCTTTTATTTTGGTAACTTCTACATCTTTTATTAATGATCTTAAATCTTCATCTAAATATTCAAAACTTTTTTTAATTCCATTTAGATACTCTTTTAAAAGAGGGTTTGTATGATTGTTTCTAAATCTATTTCTTGTATATTTGTCATCTAGATTTGTATCATCCTCAAAGTATTTAATATCGTTTTGTTTAAGATAAAAAAGAAGCTCACTCTTATCAAGATGTAGAAGTGGACGAATGAGGGTATAGTTTTGCTTTTCTTGTATCTCTTTCATACCTGCAATTTCAACACACCCTGCACCCTTGCAAAATTGCATTAGCATCCATTCAAATCTATCTCCTAAATGATGAGCTGTGAGTAAATTATCATAAGTGTATTTTTGTATCAACTCTTCAAAAAAAGTGTATCTTATCTCTCTAGCTTTTGCTTCAAAGTTTTTATCTATTTTTTTTGCTTCATATATGTGGCAGTTAAGCTTGTAAGTGTTTGCTAGTTTTTTTGCAGAATTAACTTCATCTTTGCTTTGCTCTCTTAAACCATAATCAACTATAGCAATATCAAATTTTATATCAAGCTTTTTTAAAAGAAAAAATAGTGCAGTCGAATCTACACCATGTGAAAAAGCTAAAAGATTCTTTTTATCTTTAAGTAAATCTAGCGAAGAATTATTTAGCATAAAAATGGATTTTAATCTTTGCTCGTCAAAGAAGTTTTCACTGCATTATATACAGTAGCCGTCAAGGTATTTCCAACAATAGAAGTAACTTTAGCTTTATAGATTTTACCAAACTCTAACTCTTGTGTATCATCAATTCTATCATTTACATAGATTTCACCATCAATCTCAGGAGCCCAAGATATCTCTTTAGCGCTAAGTAAAAACTCATGCTCATCACTCTCACCATCAATTATTAGCTCAATCTCTTTTCCTATCATTTTTGTAAGTGATTGCTCTAAAACTTTAGCACTAATTTTTCCTAAAATTTCAGCGCGTTCACTAATTAATTCACTTGAAATTTTATTTTTCATATCGCATGCAGGTGTAGTCTCTTCATCAGAGTATTCAAACACATTTATACGGTCAAATCCAAAGTTCTCTGCTGCGTTACACATCTCTTCAAACATCTCTTGCGTTTCATTTGGATGTCCAACTATAAAAGAAGTGCGTAAAAAAGAGTTTTGCAATGATTTCATATACTCTAAAAGCTCAAGAGTTTTAGATTTACCAAAACCTCGTTTCATCATATGAAGCATCTCATCATTTATATGTTGGATTGGGATATCAAAGTAGTTATGAAAGACTTTAGATTTACCAATGTTTTTAAGTAAAGAGATAGTAGTAGTTGATGGATAAAGGTATAATATTCTAGCAGATTTTACACCATCAATCAGCTCTATTCTTTGGATTAAAAGGCTTAATCCATCTCTGATATTTTGGTCACGAAGATAGGAGCTTGAATCTTGAGACACAAAAGAAAAGTCATAATATCCTTTTGCTACAAGTGCTTCAACTTCATTTGCAATAGAGTCTAAGTTACGAGAGTTTAGTTTACCTTTAAAAGATGGAATCGCACAAAAACTACAGGTTTGATTACATCCTTCTGAGAGTTTTATATAAGCATGATAAGTTGAGCCGGTAACAATACGCTCAGCTCCATCAATTAAAAAAACTTCATCACTAAATCGACTCTCTTTTTGTGCTAAAAGTTCATCTATCTTGTCATAATCACCAACACCTGTAAATATATCAACTTCTGGCATATCATGTGCTAATTCTTCACGATAACGCTCACTTAAACATCCAGCAACAACTAAGATAGAATCTTCTTTTCTAGTATCATGTAGATTTAAAATAGTATTTATAGACTCCTCTTTTGCCGCGTCAATAAAACCGCAAGTATTTACTATGATTACATCTGCATCTTCTACATCGTTGTCAAGCTCAAAGTTTTGAAGTCTACCCATCATCACTTCTGTATCGACTAAATTTTTTGTACACCCAAGAGAGACTATGTGGAGTTTGTTACCCATTATTACTACTTTATAAATATTTTTCGTATTATACTATAATGTCATATGAAAATATATGATGTACTAATTATTGGTGGTGGAGCTAGTGGACTTATGTGTGCTAGTCATTTAAAAAAACAGTTATGTATAGGAATTATAGATAACAACGAAAAATTTGCCAAAAAATTAAAAATATCTGGTGGTGGTAAGTGTAACATAACCAATAAATTTGTAGATGTTAAAAATTTTGATGGAGATGAAGAGATTATTTTAAATGCTTTGTCTGAATTTTCACGAGATGATTTATTAGATTTTTTAAAACAAAATTCTATAGCTTTGGAGCTTAGAAAAAATCGATATTATTTTTGTAAAAGAAATTCTGATGATATTATAAACCTATTAAAAAAGAAAAGTAGTCATGTAGAAAATATTTTAAACACAACAGTTCTAGAAGTTAAGAAAGTAAATGACATATTTGAGATTAAAACTTCTAGGGGGAGTTTAAAATCTAAAAAACTGGTGATTGCTAGTGGTGGAAAAAGTTTTAAAAATTTAGGGGCTAGCGATATTGGACTGAGTATTGCAAAAAGTTTTGATATAAAAGTAAAAGAGTTTCAACCAGCATTAGTTGGACTAACACTTCAGCCAGCTCAAGCATGGATGAAAAGTTTGAGTGGACTTAGTTGTTATGTAAATATAAAGGTTGAAGACAGAGTTATAAAAGAGGAGATGCTTTTTGCTCATAAGGGGATAAGCGGACCTGCAATTTTGTCAGCTTCACTTTATTGGGAAAAAGGAAATATAAGTATAGATTTTTTGCCAAATGAAAATATATTTAAACTTATAAAAGATAGTAAAAAACTATTAAGTTCAATTATACCACTTCCAAAAAGATTGGTAAGAGCAATTTTAAAAACTATAGATGTAGAAGATATAGAGTGCAAAAAATTAACTTCTCATGCTAAAAAGAGTTTAGAGGTTATAAATAACTATAAATTTGCCCCTGCTGGTAACTTTGGATTTACAAAAGCAGAGGTAAGTCGTGGTGGAATTTTCACAAAAGAGTTAAAAATAAGCAATTTAGAGTCAAAAAGTATAAAAAATTTACACTTTATTGGAGAAGTGGTCGATATAACAGGGGAGCTTGGTGGATACAACTTCCAGTGGGCATTTTCTAGTGCTATAATTTGCGCAAGAGAGATAAACAATTAAATATTACTAATTTAATTAATTATTTATATTCAATTATGTATAATCAATTAAATTATGAAATTAGTTAATTTCCCCAATTTTAAAGGATTAAGAATGAATGTTTACAAAATGTTTTTATTAGGACTGCTATTAGTTGTGCCTTATTTTTTAACAGGATGTGGTGAAGATGATATAACAGCAAAAAAAGGTGCAGATGTAGATTTAAATTTAGATGTT